>JAGCFF010000180.1 GCA_017650285.1 Bacteroidales bacterium | reverse complement strand
TTGCCGCTGCCCTGAAGCACGGCGCCTTTCTCGAGCTCTAGGGTCATGTTGTCGCGGAGGAAAATGGCTCCCGAAAGGAAGGTTCCGGCCGGGATGCGGACTATTCCGCCCTCCGGACATTCGTCGATGGTCAGCTGTATGGCCTCGGTGTTCAGGGTCTTGCCGTCAGGCACGGCTCCGAAGTCTGTGACGTAGTAGATCGCGCCTTCGTCAGGCGTGCGGAAAGACACCGTCCGGCTGAAAATCGCCTTCGCGGCCTTTGGCGTCGATGCCTCTGACCTTCACCTTGTAGTCGGTGGAGGCCTTGAGCCTGTCTAGCGTGATGTGTGTCACCCGGGACTGGGCAGCCATCTGCCCGTCCAGCCAGATTTCATATACGTCGCCTTCCCTGGTCCCGTCAGGGTTGTCCCAGGAAAGGACGGCTGAAGAAGTGGTGACTGTCATCGGGAGGACAGTCAGGTCTGTGATACGGATGTTTTCCCTGCTGCAGGCTGCAAGAAACAGCAGCAGGACAGGGGCGGCCGATTTAAGAAGCTTGCCTTTTACCATATTTATTCTCTGCGGCGCAGCTGCCTGATAATCCTGCGGATGATGACGTCTATCTCACTGTCAGGCTCAATGATGTTGTAACTGCCCCAGAAGTTCTCGTCGGTGAAGTCTTCGAGTTTGGTGGCCATAATGTCTCCGAACCTCATCAGGCTTTCTTCATCGATGGTCAGGCGGCCGGGATAATAGTCGGTGACGGCCATCTCCGAAGTGATGCGGTAGAATGTCTTGAAGATGGAATATTTCTTCCGGGCGGAGATGGTTATCTCGGAGCGGGAATAGTCATAATGCCATTTGCCGTCCTCGCCTTGCTTGTAGTTGATAATATAGTTGGCCGAAACCATCTCCATCCTGGTGTTCTTCGGAATCTTGCGCACATAGTCGCCTATCACTTCGGGGAACGGCTCTGCATTGAGGTCCAGCTCCACGCGGGCGATGGCATAGGTTTCCGGATCTATGTAGATGTGGCCCCGGTAGAGAGCATAGTTGACTGCCGCGTTCTGGTTGAAATCAAGCACATTGAAGTCACGGCCTTCGATGGTGGCCGGAAGGCCGACGGTGAAATCGTAATACTTGAACACATCGTTGATGTTCTGCAGGCTTATTCCGGCGAAAGGATTCTTGACCATATCGAGCAGCAGGGATGCCGTCACGCCGCCCTTGTAGGAAATGAGGAGCGAGTCGGTGGCGTCGTAGTTGGAACTTCCGCGGCCCTTGTAGATACCGGCCTTGTCGGCTGCCCCGGAGTAGTAGGGAACCTTGGCTATGTCAAGCACGGCCTCGTTCATCGACAGGTATTTGGAGCTGTTCTTCATGACGGTCTCCCTGTAGAAGGCGGTCATCGCCTCGTGCTCCTGGGGGTAGTTGCGGGTTATGTTGCGGTAGGCATAGAGGAACATCGCGTACGCATCGAGGTCGACGATCCTTGCGGCATCTAGGGATATGACAGAAGGTGTCATCCTGATGCGCAGGGGTCTTTCGGCAGTCGCCCTCTCGAATGCCGATACGGGAACGGTGTACCGGTCGTAGCCCATATAGGAGATGCGTAAGGTCGCATCCGGTTTCGTATCTACAGGAATCTTGAGGGAGAAGACTCCGTCGGAGTTCGTGACGTTGGATATGTTTGTGCCTGTCAAATTAACGGAAGCCAGGTAGAGAGGGCTGTTGTCGCCGGAGTCGGTGACAAGTCCGTACAGGGTCTTGAAATCCTGTGCTCCGAGCATTTGGGAAATCAGGACCAGAATGGCTGAGATTATTATTTTAGGGCGCATTTCGGTGATTTTTTCAGTTCTAACAAACTTAGTGAATTTTTTTGGATATATGAATTTTCGGTGTATATTTGCAGTCCCTTTCAAGGAAAAACCAGCCCAGATGGTGAAATTGGTAGACACGCTACTTTGAGGGGGTAGTGGACGCATTAGTCCGTGCAAGTTCGAGTCTTGTTCTGGGCACGAAAAAAAGAGAAACCGTAACAGGTTTCTCTTTTTTTCGTATACCAATAATTATCTTTGCGGATATGGCAGACAATTATTTAGAGAAAAGGGCAGAGGAGCTGCAGCAGAAACGCAAGGTGGTGGTGCATCGCGGCGTGCAGCTGGAATCTCTTCTGAAGCGCAACCGCAGTTTCCGCGGCTATGACCGTTCCGTCGAAGTCAATGAAGACCAGCTTAAGGAGATGGTGAAGACCGTCACCTGGGTGGCTTCAGGGATGAATGCCCAGCCGCTCCGCTTCAGGCTTGTCACAGGAGATGAAGCTGCGAAGGTTCATCCTCTGGTCAAGCTCGGTGCTGTGCTCCCTGAGGAACATCTGCCTCATCCCGGCGAAGAGCCTTCGGCCTATATAGTAATAAGCTCCATTGCGGAAGTGAACCGCATCGTGGACATCGACCTCGGCATCGCAGCCCAGAGCATACTGCTGAAAGCCACTGAAATGGGTCTTGGAGGTATCATAATCCTGAACTTCAAGCCCGATGAGGTGCAGCAGGCGCTGTCGATGGAACGCAGACCACTTGCAGTGCTGGGAATCGGCAAACCTGCCGAAAGGATATTCCTGATGCCCTGCAACGAAGGCGATCCGCTCGCATATTACCGCAAGGACGGAGTGCACTATGTCCCCAAAATCAAAGTTGAAGATTTGATCGAAAAGCAATAACTATGGCACACGAACAAATACTGGTCCGCATATCGGGCAAAGACCGTTCGGGACTTACTGCCGATGTCATGGAAATACTGGCTCGCTACAATGCCCAGGTTCTCGACATAGGCCAGGCCGACATCCATTCATCCCTGACGATGGGTATACTCATCAGGATAGATGAAAAGAACTCCGGGAACGTGATGAAGGAACTTCTCTTCAAGGCTACCGAGCTCGGCGTCACGATAGGCTTCGCTCCGATTACTGACGATGAATATGAAGAGTGGGTGGGGCGACAGGGCAAGAACAGATATATCCTCACTATACTCGGGCGCAGCATCGGAGCTACGCAGATAGAGGCCGCCGCGAAGGTTGTGGCCAGCCACGGTCTGAACATCGACAACATACGCCGCCTCACCGGCCGTATGAGCCTTCGCAATCCGGTGCACAGCGTCCGTTCCTGCATCGAATTTTCGGTGCGAGGTACTTTGGAGGACCGCGAGAAGCTGCAGTCGGAGCTTATGAAGCTCTCTCCGGAGATGGGCTTCGATTTCTCTTTCCAGAAAGATGACATGTACCGCAGGATGCGGCGTCTGATATGCTTCGATATGGATTCCACCCTGGTGCAGACCGAATGTATCGACGAACTGGCCGCGCGGAACGGCGTCGGCAAGAAAGTGGCGGCCATCACGGCCAGGGCGATGAAAGGGGAAATCGATTTCAAGGAAAGTTTCAGACAGCGCGTAGCCCTTCTCAAGGGGTTGGACGTCAGCGTTATGCAGGACATTGCGGAACATCTGCCCATTACCGAAGGCGTGGACCGCCTGATGTCCGTCCTCAAGACTTGCGGCTATAAGATAGCCATTCTTTCCGGAGGATTCACTTTCTTCTGCGAATACCTCCAGCGCCGTTTCGGCATTGACTATGTCTACGCCAACGAACTGGAAGTGGGCGAAGACGGCAAACTCACCGGCCGCTATGTGGGAGATATAGTCGACGGCCGCCGCAAGGCGGATCTGCTCAGGCTCATAGCCCAGGCTGAGAAGGTGAATCTTGAACAGACCATAGCTGTGGGAGACGGAGCCAACGACCTTCCGATGCTCTCCACTGCAGGCCTCGGCATTGCATTCCACGCCAAACCCCGCGTTGCCGCAGGCGCCCAGCAATCCATCAACACCATCGGCATCGACGGAGTTCTCTATTTCCTCGGCTTCAAGGATACCTATCTGGGCGAACTTGGTAAACTGACATAATCTTACAGAAATACTGCATATGAATCTGCTTCTTCCCACCGGTTTCCCCATTCCTACTCCAGGATTCGGGACCTACAAGACTCCTGACGGGGAGGTCTGTGTCAATGCTGTCCGCGAGGCGATAGCGGTTGGCTATACGCATATCGACACGGCCGCTCTTTATGCCAATGAATGCTCGGTGGGAGAGGGTGTCCGCCAGAGCGGCAGGCCCCGCGGGGAACTGTTCATAACCAGCAAGGTATGGAATACGGAACGAGGCTACGACAAGACTCTCCGGGCTTGCGAGAAGAGCCTGAAGGACCTCGGGATGGACTACCTGGACCTCTACCTGATCCATTGGCCGGCCAATGCGAAGCAGTTCGGCGACAGGGCCGATGCCATCAATGTGGACACCTGGAGGGCGATGGAGAGGCTGGTCGAAGAGAGGGTGGTACGCACCATCGGCCTGAGCAATTTCTACACCTCGCATATGGCCCCGGTCCTGGCATCAGCCAATATCGCTCCTGCCGTGGACCAGATCGAATATCACCCCGGGCTGCTTCAGGAAGACACCATCGCCGCCTGTCGCGAGAACGGCATACTGGTGGAAGCCTGGAGTCCTCTGGGGCGCGGAAGGCTGCTCGATGATCCTGTCATAGCGGGCATCGCTCAGAAGCACGGCAAGTCTGCGGCCCAGGTCATTCTCAGATGGGTTATCCAGAATGATGTCCTGCCGCTGGTGAAGTCAGTCCATACGGAAAGGATCCGCGAAAACTTCGACTTGTTCAGTTTCTCTCTCGACAGCGACGAAATGGCGGCGATAGCATCGCTTCCAGAAGCTCGCTTCGGATCCCATCCGGATACCGTAGAGTTTTAAAAGAAAAACCCCGTCGTGAAACCGACGGGGTTTTTCTTTCCGACACTGCGGTCATCACAGCGTCTTCTGTTTCAGCTTCTCGATGTATTCGTCGATGCGGATAAGCTCATCGGCAATCTTGATGCTCTGGGGGCAGTGCTCCTCGCATTTGCGGCAGCCGGTGCAGTGGTCGGCCTGGCGCAGCGTCTCGACAGCCTTGGAGTAGGTTGTCAGATAGTGCCTGCGGAGCTTGCGGAAATCTTTCTGCTCACTGCTCTGCGGCAGCGTGCCTTCGGTGATGATGGCATTGTAGTGCAGCAGGATGCCGGGAATGTCGATTCCGTATTCGCACGGCATGCAGTATTGGCAGTTGTTGCAGTCTATCAGGGGATATTCCGACATCAGCACGGCCATCTGCTCCATGAAATCAAGCTCATCCTGATCCATATAATTGAATCCGGTGAAAGTATTCACGTTGTCGATGAGGTTGTCCATATAGGTCATACCGCTCAGGGCGCACAGCACACGCGGATGGGAACCCACGAAACGGAAGGCCCACGATGCCAGAGATGCATCCGGGTCGCGTCCCTTGAGCAGATTGGCAACGTTGTCGGGCAGCCTCACCAGACGGCCTCCGAGCAGCGGCTCCATGATCACGATCGGAATCTCCCTCTTGTCGAGCTCCTGGTACAGATACTCGGCGTTGACGTTCCTGCCGGGATCGGCGTGGGTCCAGTCGAGGTAGTTCATCTGGATCTGGATGAAATCCCAGTGATATTTGTCGTGCAGGGCCAGCAGGCTGTCGATGCCTCTCTGCTGTCCGTGGAACGAGAATCCGAGATTGCGAATATGGCCGGCCTCACGTTCTGCAAGCAGGAAGTCGATGACACCGTTCTGGACGAAACGGCGGTTGAAGACATCCTCGCCTCCGATGTTGTGAAGCAGATAGTAATCTATATGGTCGGTGTTGAAGTTTTCGAATGACTGACGGTACATCTGCACGCTCTCCTCGAACGTCGGCATGAAACTGCGGGTGTTCGAGAGTTTCGTTGCGATGTAATAACTGTCGCGAGGATGGCGGCTGAGCGCCTTGCCGGTGGCAGCCTCGCTCTGGCCCTGGAGATACACGGGCGCAGAATCGAAGTAGTTCACACCGTGAGAAAGCGCATAATCCACAAGCTCGTTGACGCTGTCCTGATCGACCACGTCGCGGCCGTTTTCATCCTTTTTCATCTGCCAGCGCATGCAACCGTATCCAAGAAGAGACACTTTGTCCCCGTTCTTGGGATTGATGCGGTACTCCATCTCTCCGGACTTTTCGGCCGAAGCCTTGTTTGACGACTTGGGAGCGCAGCCGGCAGCTGCCGCACCAAGTGCGACGGTGCCGATTCCGACATCCTTCAAAAAATCTCTTCTGCTTATATTTTTGTTTTCCATTGTGGTTCCTCCCTAATCTTGTTTGTGTACGGCGAGACCGTTGACGTGAATGGCGCTGAGCGGCCTTGCAGGGCAAAGATTCTCACAGGCTCCGCAGCCGATGCACTTGGCTTCGTTGACTGCAGGGATGAGCAGTGAGGCCGGATCGCCGGGATCCTTGGCTACCATAGTGATGGCCTCGGCAGGGCAGTGCCTTGAGCAGTTGCCGCAGTTGACGCCGTCCCTCTCTACGATGCAGAGATTGCGCTCCACGGTGGCCACTCCGATGTGGAAGGATGTCTTCTCCTCCTTGGAAATCGGGTCGATGGCTCCGGCAGGGCATACCTGCGAGCAGATGGTACATTCAGGACGGCAGTAACCGTCTTCGTATGTCATATAGGGCTGCATGAAATGCATCAGGTCGGTCGACGGCTTGAGGACGTTGTTGGGACACTGGGACACGCAGAGCTGGCAGGCAGTGCAGCGGTGATAGAAATCTTTGACGCTCTTGGAACCGAAAGGGGTGAGGAGTTCGGTGCGGTCGTGGCTGACCTTCGGCAGTATTTCTGCGAAACCTCCGTCATTCTTTCCGGCATCCAGGTCCTGGGCCTTCAAGGCTGCAGTGCCGAGTGCGATGGCTGAAGATGTCAGGAATGCGCGGCGGCCGGCGTTTGACTTTCCGTCACCGGCAGGAGCGGGTGTTTCTGCCTTTTTGCCCTTGCCCCAGGCAAATTCATAATGCAGCGCGTCGAACTTGCAGTTGTCGATGCAGTCGAAGCAGGCGACGCAGCGGTTGTAATCCACCTTGTGCGATGCGATGTCGATGCACGATGCCTTGCAGCGTTTCTCGCAAGTCTTGCAGTCCTTGCATTTCTCCGTGTCAATCACGGGACGGAACATCGCGCAGCGGGAGAAGAAACTCAGCAGTGTGCCTACCGGGCAGATAGTGTTGCACCAGGTGCGGCCGTTCTTCCAAGCGAGGAAGGCGATGACAACCAGTGTCAGGGCGGCTATGATGACTGTCGGCAGCATCGGGTGCTTGATGCTGGTTACGATTCTGCCGAAAGCACTGTAGGGCTCGATAAGTGCCACGAAAGCCTGGACTCCGAAGATGACGGCCAGGAAGAACAGAACCCAGACCGAGTAACGGAGCCAGGCGACCTCCTTGGACGATGTGAAACGGTTCTTCTTTCCCTTGCGGCGGCCGCTGATGTTGGACACTATGTCCTGGAAGACACCGAGCGGGCAGATTACGGAACAATATACCCTTCCCAGCACTAGAGTCACAATCACTGTCAGGATGATGACAAGCAGATTGAGGGAAAGGATGGCAGGCAGGAACTGAGCCTTGGCAGTCCAGCCAAGCCATTCGTAAACGACCCCGGCCGGGTCGAGGAAAAGGACTGTGATGGCTATGAAGAACACCGCAGCCAGGATGATTCGGATTTTTCTGAGCATATTTGTTGTTGAGATAATGCGTTCAAGATACCAATAATATGTGACTATTCCAACGGCATACCCGGTTTTAGCACAAAACATCATACTTTTGGTGACTCCGCTGGGCCAGGATGACGCCCGTGATGACTATGGCGATGCCGAGCAGCTGCAGGGGGCTGAAGGTCTCGATGCCCATAAAGTATGAGACTGTTGCGGATACGATGGGTATCGTAGCCGAGAATATGCAGGCCCTGGTGATGCCTATATGCTTGATGGAGAAGACGTAGCAGGTGAATGCTCCGCAGGAGCACAGGATGGCCAGGCAGAGCAGGGGAAAGATAGCCGGAGCCTGGAACAGGGTGACTACAGGATAGTCGCCCTTGCTGAGCAGGAACAGCGGCAGGAAGTAGACGCTGCCGATGCCGAACTGCCAGGTGTTTATGGCTATGGCGGAATACCTGTCGACCAGCTTGCGCAGGGTGATGGAATATGCGCAGGAAGCGAATACTGCCAGCATAAGCAGGGCGATGCCCCACCAGTACACCGAAGTCCCGGAATTCTTCTCGATGACCATTAGCACTGCGCCCGGAACCGTCATAAGTACTCCCAGTTTCGCAATGGTCGCAATCCTGGTCTTGTAGAAAAGCATATCGGCGAACATCGTCACAACCGGGATGATGGCAATGATGAGCGCGCTGAGTGTAGGGGAGTTCGTGGACTTGATGCCGAAAGTCTCACCTATGAAATATAGGAAAGGTTCGAAGAAAGCCAGCAGCAGGAACAGCTTGATGTCCTTGGGCGCGATCTTGAGCCTGGTGCCGGTGGCCAGTGAGATGACCGTCATTCCGACGGCAGCCAGAACCATCCTTACGAAAATCAGGACGAACACTGGTACCTGCTGAGTGCCTGCAAGCTGCTGTGTCCATATGAACGAAAGGCCCCAGAACAATTCGGCGAAAACTATGGCTACGTATGGCTTGAATGAAGTTTTCATTTGGTTGCAAATATATACCTTTTTGTGTTTGTCGTTTGTTATTGACAGCTTTAAATGATATATTTGAAACGTCGAAAAAGTCCCTTTTTATGAAAAAACTTCTTTTTTTGTCTTTCATTCTGGCGCTAGTCGCCTCTTGCAATCAAACTTCCAAGTCAAATCTCGTCCTGAATGACCTGGAGTATTTCGAGACCCAGGGCGTGAACGTATGGGTTTACAGCAACCTGTTCACCGGTGGTTTCAACGATGAAAAGAACTCCGGAATAGAGCTGATCCATCACGGTGTGAGGACTGCTCAGGGCGGTGCCATCAGGCTCAGCAATACTCCCGAGCAGTGGGACCTCGTTCCGAGCACGACTTTCAGGAATGTCAACAAGGATGACAATTCCATAGAAGTCGGCCTGCGCTATGACCAGTTCGATTTCGATTCCCGCGTTGTCGTTACCGGCAAGGGAGATGAGGTCGAGATCGCAGTCTATCTGGACAAGCCCGTTCCCGAAGAGCTGGTGGGCGACGCCGGTTTCAACCTCGAGTTCCTTCCTTCACAGTATTGGGCCAAGACCTATATTATGGACGGCAAGTATGACCGTTTCCCCCGTTATGCAGTCAGCAATACCGTTGCACGTCCCAACGAGGAGAAGGTTATACAGTATCGCGGATACAGGACTTATGACGACCGCGGAACAGGTGAATTCGTAGATCCGCTTCCCCTGGCTGTCGGCCGTGACATCATAATGGCTCCCGATTCACCCGAGCGTATGGTCGAGGTGAAGTCTGAAGATGCCGACATCTCTCTCTATGACGGCCGTATCGTAGCTCAGAACGGCTGGTTCGTTCTCCGCAGCATCCTTCCGGCCGGCAAGACCGGCAAGGTTCTCAGCTGGACCGTAAAGCCTCACGCAATCCCCGGCTGGATAAGGGAACCGAACATCGGATTCTCACAGGTGGGCTATCAGCCCGACCAGCCCAAGGTGGCAGTCATCGAGCTTGACAAGAACGACAAGGTGAAATCCACCGCTTCTGTCTTCAAGGTTGACGACGACGGCAGCGAGCACAAGGTGTTCTCAGGCAAGACAGACGTCTGGGGACCTTACTTCAAATACAACTACATCAAGTTCGACTTCTCAGACGTGCAGAAGCCGGGCGTTTATTACATAGAATACAACGGTGTCAAGACCAACAACTTCATCATCAGCAAGGATGTATACGACCACATAACCGACGCTACCAGCGACGTGTGGATCCCTATCCATATGAACCATATGACTGTGAACGAAGGTTACCGCATCTGGCACGGCGAGCCTTTCAAGGAGGGATATCTCCAGGCTCCGGTCAACACCAACCACTTCGACCTGCACTCTCAGGGTCCGACCACCGACACCAAGTACAAGCCTCTGGAACTTATCCCCGGCCTGAATGTCGGCGGTTATTTCGATGCCGGAGACTTCGACATCGAGACCGGTTCGAACATCGGTGTGGTATCCAACCTCGTGACTCTCTGGGAGAGCTTCCATCCTATGCGTGACGAAACCTTCGTCGACGAAGACCAGCGCTATGTGGATCTTCACCGTCCCGATGGAATTCCCGATGTCCTGCAGTACATCAAGCACGGCGTGCTGAACCTTCTCGCGCAGGCTGAGAACATCGGCCATATGGCATCGACACTGTCGAACTCAGTCCTCGACAACTACCACCACCTCGGCGACGCGGCTGCCATTACCGACGGCCTGCATTACGACCCGAGGCTGAAGCCCTACCAGAAGTCTGCCGACGGCAAGTCAAGCGGTACTCCCGACGATATGTGGGCTTTCACCAGCCGCAATCCCGGCTCTGACTTCAACGCTGCCACGATGTTCGCAGCTGCCAGCCGCGCCCTCGCAGGATTCGACGACGACCTGTCTGCAAGGTGCCTCAAGGAGTCCAAGAGACTGATGAAGGAGTCTAACGAGATTATGGCACAGCGTGCCGCAGCAGGCCCGCAGGGAGCTCCCGGCGGAAACCGCAGGATGGGCAACAATATGGCTACCAACCTCCAGCTCTACGTATCGACCCGCGAGCAGCAGTATCTGGATGAATTCCTGCAGCAGATCTGGCCGTCCCTCGACCGCAACGTGCAGTCTATCAACACCGCCCTCAACGCTGTTCCTTACCTGGACGCTTCATACAAGGAGAAGCTCCGTCCGTATGTTGAGCAGTACAAGGTTTATCTCGACAGCCTCGAGTACAACAACCCTTACGGCGTTCCGGTAGGTCTCGGCAACTGGGCCGGCAGCGGCAGCGTGGTCAGCTATGGCACCACCGTCAGCTTCGCCAGCGAGTATTTCCCTGACATCATCGACAAGAGCTATGCATACAAGGCTGTGAACTATCTGTTCGGCTGCCATCCTTACCACAACTATTCACTGGTGGCTGCAGTAGGCGCCGCAAGGCCCAAGGAAGTGTTCTACGGCAACAACAGGGCTGACTTCTCGTTCATCCCCGGCAACGTGGCTCCCGGCCTGCTCTTCCGTCATCCCGACCACTTCGAGAACTACGATGACTGGCCTTTCCTCTGGGGACAGAACGAAGGAACCATCGGCGGCAACACAAGCTACCTGATTTTCGGTTCGGTCTTCAAGGACCTCGTGAAAGAATAACAGAATCTGTCCTGCAGGGCTTATTGCTGCCTTGCAGGATGGAATTTCAGGATCGTCTCCTGCCATTTGCGGGTGTCGATATGCGTATAGATCTCGGTCGTGAGTATTGACTCATGACCGAGCATTTCTTGTACCACCCTCAAATCGGCGCCGTTCTCCACCATATGCGTAGCGAACGAATGACGGAATGTGTGCGGAGATATCTCTTTGTGGATGCCGGCCGCTTCGGCCTGCTCCTTTACTATGTTGAAAACCGACACTCGGGTCATCCTTCCGCCGCGGCGGTTCAGGAAGAGGCAGTCCTCGGCTCCCTTGGCCACCGGCCAGTGGCGCCGCTGGTCCATCCAGAATCCGACGGCCTTGACTGCCGGTTCCCCCACGGGGATGAGGCGCTGCTTGTCGCCCTTTCCGATCACCCTTATGAATCCCTCGTCGAAGAACAGGTCGCTGATGCGGAGGTTCACCAGTTCGCTCACGCGCAGGCCGCAGCTGTAGAGCATCTCGAGCATCGCGCGGTTGCGGTGCCCCTGGGGCTTGCTGAGGTCCACGGAGTCAAGTATTGCGAGGATTTCCTTCACCGACAGCACCGAGGGAAGGTATTTCTGCATCTTGGGGGGATCGAGCGTGTCGCAGGGATTGTTCTTTACCGCACCTTCGTCGTCCAGATAGCGGAACAGGGCCTTGATGGAACTGATGGCACGGGCCTGGGAGCGTTTGGAGATGCCGGCTGCTGACAGGGACTCGATGTAGGCTGACAGATGCTCACCGGTGATGTCTTCCACAGCGCTGACGCCTTCGTTCCTGAGGTAATCGAACAGGAACTCCGCATCTCTGCCATATGCGGCGACGGTATTCGCCGACATTGAACGCTCCAGCTTGAGATAAGTGCGGAAGTCGCTCAGTACGCCATCGAAACCGTCCTTTTTCATTTATGGGTCTTTTTGTATTCTTTGCAGCATCCGGTCAGTCCGCACTTGTCGCATTTCGGGTTGCGGGCCGTGCAGGTGTAGCGTCCGTGAAGGATGAGCCAGTGATGGGCCGTGGGGCGCAGTTCAGCCGGGATATTGTCGGTCAGGTCCTTTTCCACGGCCAGCGGGGTGCTGCCTTTCGAGAGCCCGATCCTGCGTGAGACGCGGAATACGTGGGTGTCTACCGCGATGACGGGTTTGTCATAGACTATCGACATAACCACATTGGCAGTCTTGCGGCCGACTCCCGGAAGCTGCTGCAACTCATCGTGGGTGGAAGGAACCTCTCCGCCGAATTTTTCGCAGAGCATCTTCGACATCTCGATCAGGTGGGTCGCCTTGCTGTTCGGATATGAGACGGACTTCACCTGCTCATAAACTTCGTCGAACGATGCGGCGGCCAGGACCTGGGGTGTGGGGAACTTGGCGAACAGGGCAGGGGTGACCATATTCACCCGCTTGTCGGTGCACTGGGCGGACAGAATGACGGCCACCAGAAGCTGGAACGGACTGTCGAAATGCAGCTCCGATTCAGCTTTCGGCATACTGGCCTGGAACCAGTCGATGACTTGGCCGTACAGCTTCTTCACTTAGATTTCTATGTCGAGGTCGATGGCACCTGCCACTTCCTCCTTGCAGATATTGTCGGCGCAGAGGAATACCCTGCCGGGATACAGCTTGAGGAGGTTCTGGTTGTGGGTGACCATTATGATGGCGGTGCGGTTCTTCTTGTTTATCTCGTAGAGGAGGTCCATAATGCCCATAGCCGTGTCGTTGTCGAGGTTGCCGGTGGGCTCGTCGGCGAGGATGAGGTCGGGGCTGTTGAGCAGGGCGCGTGCGATCGCAACCCTCTGCTGCTCTCCGCCGGACAGCTGGTGAGGCATCTTATGGGCTTTGGTAGAGAGGTTTACGAGCTCCAGCACTTCGCCGATACGGTCGCTGATGGCCTTCTTGTCTTTCCATCCCGTAGCCTTCAGCACGAACTCAAGGTTGCTCTCCACGCTGCGGTCCATAAGCAACTGGAAATCCTGGAACACCACGCCTACGCTGCGCCTGAGGTATGGAATTTGCTTGCGTTTGATGTTTTTGAGATTGAACTCGCCGACACGGGCCTCTCCGTCCGTGACCGGATTCTCGGCGATGATGGTGCGGATGATGGAAGTCTTGCCGCTGCCGACCTTGCCTGTGAGATAGACGAAATCTCCTTGGAATATTTCGAAGGAAAGGTTCTCAATGACAAGAGTGTCGGAATTGGTGATGTCGACGTTCTTGAATTCGATAATGGGCTTTTCCATACTGCGAAATTAATAAAAATAGTGTACATTTGTGTAATTGATATCCCAAGAATGCGCCTTAAGACAATCATAGCTGCGATGCTGTTCCTCGCTCTGGGAACCCTCGCTTCGAAGGCACAGGATGCCGATTATAGTTTCCGCACCCGCTTCGATTCGGCCAAGCAGCTCTACCTGCAGGGTATGTATGCTTCCGCCGAGAGCGAGTTCGACAGGCTTGCCGACGACGTGAACGACAAGCACACCCTCTTCTATTCTGAAATACTCGCCAACAAGATAATGTGCGCCATTGCGCTCGGCAGGGCCAATGTCGAGGGACTGGTCTACGATTTTGAAACCCGTTTCCCCAATGACCCGCAGCTGGCGATGGTGAAGTTCCATATGGCCAGCTACCAGTTCGACCAGGCAGAGTACGAGAAGGCCCGTGCGAGCTTCGCCGGCATCAATGAGAAGAATCTCTACCGCACGGTGAAGGACGAATACGCTTTCAAGTATGCCTACTGCAATATGCGCGTGGGCAATATGAAGGACGCTCTGGACGGCTTCTCGAAGGTTATGGAGTCGGAGCTGAACCAGTACACCTATCCCGCGACTTACTACACCGCATACATCCACTATCTCGACAAGGACTTTGACCAGGCCTACAACTATTTCGTCAAGGCCCGCCGCGACAGCCGTTTCACCGACCTTTCGGACTACTACGCCACCGAGTGCAAGTTTATGATGAACGACTGGGACTATGCCATCGAGAACGGTGAGGCCGTGTACGACAAGCTGACTCCGGACCTGCAGGGCAACCTGGCCCGCATCATCTCCGAGTCCTATTTCGCCAAGAACAACAATGCCAAGGCCAAGGAATACCTCGACAAGTACATAGCTTCAGGAGTCACGATAACCCGCAAGGACCGCTACTACGCCGGCGTGGTCTCTTACTCCCTCCAGCAGTACCGCGAAGCCATCGAGAACTTCTCTTCAGTGCTCGGCGCCGAGGATACGATAGGGCAGAGCGCATACTACTACAGCGCGAACAGCTACCTTCAGGTCAAGAACAAGCTGTCGGCTCTCGACTGCTTCAAGAAAGCTTCGGAGTGCGACTTCGACCAGACCGTGAAGGAAGATGCGATGTTCAACTACGCGAAGCTCTCCTTCGACGTCAACAAGGACATCTCCCAGTTCGAGAATTATGTGGCCAGCTATCCCAACAGCGGCAAGGACGATGTGATCAACACCTATATGTCGGTGGCCTTCCTGCAGGACAATGACTTCACTTCCGCCATCGAGGTTATGGAGAAGATCAAGAATCCTTCGGCGGAGGTTCTGCGCAATCTCCAGAAAGCCCAGCTCTACAAGGCTCTCCAGCTTGTCGGCGGAGGTGGATACAAGAGTGCGATGGAACTGCTCAGGGGCGCTGTCGACAACGGATCCGACCCTGCTGTCACCCGTCTGGCCAACTACTATCTGACCCAGTGCAACTATGCCACCGGCAATTATGTCGACGCCATCGGCCTCGGCCGTGTCCTCGCCTCCGACCCGGTGTTCAAGGATTACGACGAGTATGATATGCTCCAGCTCATCCTGGGCTACTCATATTTCAATTCCCGCAATTTCGATACGGCCCAGCCGTATTTCATATCGTTCCTGCAGACCGACCAGGCGAAGGGCTCGCTTCAGCGCGACGCCACAGTCCGCCTGGCTGACACCTACCTGATGCAGAATGACTACAGCAAGGCGGCTTCGGAATATGCCAAGGTCTATACGAGATACTCCGACAATGACATCTACGCCAACTACCAGGCAGCTCTCGTATACGGACTGATGGAGAACTATCCGAGGAAGATAGAACTCCTGTCCGATGCAGTCGAAAAGCATCCGACAGCCAAGCTCTATCCGGAAGCGATGTACGAACTCGGCAGGACCTACGTGCAGCGCAACAACCCCGACGAGGCCACCAAGTGCTTCGAGGCCCTGCTTTCGGCCCGTGACAGCTCGTTCTACTCTCGCAGTCTTCTCGAACTGGCGATGATAAGCAGCAACAAGGGTGACCGCCAGCAGGCCATCAATTACTACAAGCGCATCGTCAGCGACACTCCGAATGCCGCTGAAGTCCAGGACGCCCTGGCCGGAATGGAAAGCCTCTATCAGCTGTCAGGCCGTCCCCAGGAATATCTCTCATATCTCGACGGTCTCGGAATGTCCAATATAAAGACAGCCAGCGAGAAGGAGCAGATGATCTTCAATGCCGCGGAGCAGGTTTACCTCTCCGGCAACCACAGTTCTGCCATCCGCTCGTTGCAGTCGTTCATCAACCAGTACCCCAACGGGGCCAGGGCTGCACAGGCTTGGTTCTACCTTGCGGAAAGCTACAAGGCTTCAGGCCGTAACGAATCCGCCGCCGACGCCTATCTGGAGTGTATGAGCAAGGAGAAAGGCGACTATTCGGAGGCTGCGACCCGCAACTATGCCGACATCTGCTACAATCTGGGCAACTACGCGAAAGCCCTCGAGGCATACGAGACTTTGCAGGCGATTGCCACCAACGATGTGAACAGGACTGCAGGAAGGGTGGGAGAGATGCTCTCCAACTATAACAGCAGACAGTACTACAAGTCGCTCAACAACGCTCTGGAGATGTCCGGCGACACTTCGCTTGACGACGAGACCCGCCGCAAGGCCGACTTCATCGCCGCCAAGTCCTACATAGTCCTCGGCGACAGGAATGCAGCCAAGGTGCTGCTCACCAAGCTCTCTGCCGATTGCAGCGATGCGGTCGGAGCCGAGTGCGCATACATAATGATTCAGGACAGCTACAATGCAGGAGACTTCGACCAGGTTGAAAAGAGAGTCTATGAATTCTCCGATACCAAGACTCCGCAGCTGTACTGGCTGGCCAAGAGCTTCATCATCCTCGGCGACTCGTTCGCCGACAGGGAGAGGTGGGAGCAGGCCCGTGCCACTTACGAAAGCATAGCCAAGAGCTACCGCGTCTCAGTGGCCAACGACGATGTGCTTGAGCAGACTGAAATGAGATTGAACAAACTTAAATCGATGGGGAGGTAGAACAATGAAAAAGTTACAGATCCTTTTGCTTGCCATTCTGCTCTCCGCACCGGTTTTTGCGCAGATAGATCCCACCGTAGTGGTGGACAGGGAGTATGAAGGCAAGATCGACGTGGATGTGCGTATGCCCCAGACCCCGATAACGGTGGCCGATTCCCTCAAGAAGTTCGACGTAAGTTTCGACTATTCTATATTCGACAGGCCGTTCCGCGACCTCTACGAGTTCTCGCCCTATCAGGCTGCCAGCCTGGGCGTAGTGCCTCCCAAGGCCGTTCCTCATTTCTCGGCCAGGGTTGCGAGTCAGTATCCGCTGATGCCCGAGGTCGACCTGTTCGGGCAGCTGGTTCCCAAGAAGAATCCGAATGTCAATTTCGGAATGTTCGTCAAGTATGCTTCCGAGGCGGGTAAGATTCCTGCGATGGACAAATACATCAAGACGCTCGATGCCCGAAGGCTGAGGATGTCCGCTGGAGCTTTCTTCAAGTATGCCTGGGAGAAAGGCGAACTCAGTCTGCTTGGAGCATATCGTACTTCCTACGCCAAGGATAAGCAGGAGATCGTAGAATCCCTGATATCCTTGGGGATGGCAAGGGATTCGGTGAGACATCAGGTGAATGCCTATGAGGCCGATTTCAAGATCCGCAGTACCAACGTGAAGGACCACGAGTTCTATTATGATGTGGATGCGTCTTTCGTCAGATCGTCAAAAGATCTGCAATACTTATCGATGTATGATCCGTACGATTTCTCGGAGACGGCGCTCAATATAGATGCCGAGTTCGGGTCGAGCTTCGAAGAGCACAGGATGTATGTAGATGTCCGCAGCCAGAACAACTGGTACGACCAGCTTGGCGGATACTATATGGGAATCATAGAGTTCACGCCAATATACCGCTACACAAAGGGGCGTTTCGACGGCCGTTTCGGTATCCGTTTCAGCAACAGTTTCGCCGGCGACAACAGCACCAGCATCTATCCGGATGTCGACGCAAAGTTTGAACTCGCAGAGAACAAACTGTGGATCAGGGCAGTCGCCAACGGCGGAAGGAATATCGACAATCTCGGAACTCATCTCGAAGCGGCGCCCTGGCTTATGATGGGGTATGACGGCAGTCTTCCAGATGCGGATGAGGTAGCAGCCGACATTTTCAAGATGCGATATACCACCCGGCCGATCGACGCCAAGCTGTCTTTCGAGGGCATCATCGGCAGCAGGCTTGGAATAAACGTCTATGGAACATATACGTCCTTCAAGGACCGGATGCTGCTGTATTCGGACCGCTTCACCACGAGTGTGCTCCCGTTTGTATATCCCGAGTTCGTGGATTATGCAAAACTGTCGGCCGGAGTCGAGCTGACCTGGACGTCAAAAGATCTGAGGGTGTTCACGTCAGTGCAGGGCAACAAGTATAACAGTGAATCACAACTTTTTATGCTGCCCAAGATCGAGAGCCTGTCCCAGATCGAATACAATTTCAAGGAAAGGCTGTTCCTGAGCACTGCTCTCGTAATCCAGGGTGTGCGAGAAAGTATGTTCGGTCAAGTGCCTGCATATCTCGACCTTTCGGCAAAGGCAGAGTTCAAGGTCAACCGCTTCCTCTCGGTTTATATCAAGGGCGGAAACCTGCTTAACAAGGAGAACTACATCTACGCCGGAATCGGCAGTATGCCCATCAATGGCGGCGGTGGTATCTGCATCAATTTCTAGTCAGTTTCCGTCGTAGTTTTTAACTCTTTTTTGTTGATTTCTTTCTCGCTTAAACCGCTGAGAATTCGGGCGGTTTTAGTATCTTTACGCGATTGAAAACGCGATTAAAAAGAAATGACTGAGAAAGAAAAAGAAGAAGGCCAGCAGCAGTATTCTGCCGACAGTATCCAGGTCCTCGAAGGCTTGGAAGCTGTGCGTAAAAGACCTTCGATGTACATTGGCGACATCTCTACCCGAGGTC
>JAGCFF010000179.1 GCA_017650285.1 Bacteroidales bacterium | reverse complement strand
TGGGCTATGAGGTCGGCAGTTCCGTGCCTGCCTTTTTTATCAAGGAAAAGGTGAACTTCAGGACATTCAAGGTCTGCGGCATCTACGATGCCCAGCTCGAGGAACTTGACAACTCGATGATCGTGGCTGATATCAGGCACTGCCAGGCGGTCAACGGCTGGGAGCCTGACGAGGTTTCGACAATGGAGGTGGTCCTCGACAAACGGGCCAACATTGATCTATGCTACTCGGAACTAGAGGAATATGTGTTCTCCAACCTGACGGACGACGACCCTTCGGTTTTCCTGCTGAGTGTGAAGCGCATCTTCTCCAACCTGTTCGACTGGCTGAACCTGCTGGACTACAACGTGGTGACCATCTTGATACTGATGATGGCCGTTGCAGGCTTCAATATGATATCAACCCTGCTCATCATACTGTTCGAGAACATATCGTCGATAGGGCTTCTCAAGGCTCTTGGAATGACATCTGCTTCGGTGACGAAGGTGTTCCGCAACGTGGCTCTGAACATAGTGGGCAAAGGTCTCCTGTGGGGAAACATCGCCGCTCTGGCTGTCTGCCTGCTCCAGAAGTGGTTCCATATAATCAAGCTCGACCCCGTGAGCTACTTCGTGTCTTATGTGCCGATTGAGATAGACATTTGGCTCATTCTGCTGATAGATGCGATATCGGTGGCAGTGATAATGTTGATATTGATGCTGACTTCGGCTTTCATCTCGAAAGTCGACCCGGCCAAAACCCTCAGGATGGAATGATGAAGGACAAGGAACAGATGCTTTCAGGGCTGAAAGAAGCCTACCGCAGTATTTTCGGCTGTGCTCCGGACGCTGCCGCAAGAGTCAGCGCAGGAGGCAGCAACCGCAAGTATGTCCGTCTCAGTTCCCCCGCAGGGAGCGCAGTGGCCACCATAGGCACGGTGAAGGCTGAGAACAAGGCGTTCATCTATATGTCGCGCCATCTTTCTGCCCAGGGGCTGAACGTACCCGCAATCCTGTATGCTTCCCGCGACGGAATGAGCTATCTGCAGCAGGATCTGGGAGATACGTCGCTTGCGGATATTCTGGCAAAGGAAAGCGCTTCAGGCCGTTACTGCGCTGCTTCAAAGGCTTTGCTGGCAGACGTCGTGAGCACCCTCGCCGACATACAGTTCAAGGGGGCCCGCGATATGGACTGGAGCGTGTGCTATCCTTCGGAGAGTTTCGACCGCAGGAGCGTGGAGTGGGATCTCTCATATTTCAAATATTGCTTCCTCAAGCTCACTCAGTTCGAGATTGACGAGCAGGCTCTGCAGGATGATTTCGACGCTCTTGCTGACAAGGTGCTGGGTGTGCCGTGCGACTGCTTTATGTACCGCGACTTCCAGAGCCGCAACGTGATGATCCACGAAGGGACACCCTGGTTCATAGATTTCCAGGGGGCTCGTCGCGGTCCTGCCCACTACGACCTGGTCTCTTTCCTGTGGCAGGCAAGGATGAAATATCCCGCTGCTCTCAAGGCTTCGTTGACAGAGGTATATCTGGATTCCCTTCAGGCGTACAGGGAGGTGGACAAGGATGCATTCCGTGCGGAGCTGCAGCATTTCGCCCTGTTCCGCACCCTTCAGGTTCTCGGCGCATACGGTGTCCGCGGCCTTCACGAAGGGAAAGGACATTTCCTGCAGAGCATTCCTGCTGCCGTCAGGAATCTCAAGGAACTTGCGGGCGGTCTTCGGGACGATTATCCTTACATCTACAGGATGGCCCGCGAGCTTGCCGCAGAACCGTCGCTGATGAAGGTGCCCCGGATGGAAGAAGGCGTGCTGACCGTTGATGTCTGCAGTTTCTACTTCAAGAAAGGTTTTCCGAAGGATTTCAGCGGCAACGGCGGCGGCTATGTCTTCGACTGCCGCGGCCTGAACAATCCTGGGAGGTACAGGCAATACAACCATTCAACCGGCCTTGACGCAGATGTGATTGAGTTCATAGAGAATGATGGCGGAGCTGCCGAATATCTCTCGCACATATATCCGGTTGCCGACAAACACGTGGCTAAATACATCGAACGTGGCTTCAGCCACCTGATGTTCTCCTTCGGCTGCACAGGAGGCCAGCACCGCTCCGTTTACTGCGCCCACGCTCTGGCAGGGCATCTGGCTGAAATGTTTCCCGAAATAAAGGTGCTTGAGAGGCATCTGAGGCTTCCAGGACGCGCGGAGGGCACGGTACGATGAAAGCTTTCATCTTCGCTGCCGGTCTCGGCACTCGGCTGAGGCCCCTGACTCTGGACCGTCCCAAGGCGCTGGTAGAGGTGGCCGGAAAGACTATGCTTGAGCGAACTTTCGACACTCTCAAGGAAGCTGGCTTCACGGACTTCGTGGTCAACGTCCATCATTTCGCCGACCAGATAGTGGATTACCTGGAAAGGAATGACAATTTCGGTTGCAATGTGGCCATAAGTGACGAGCGTGAGATGCTGCTCGACACAGGCGGAGCCATCAAGGCGGCGCAGAAACTCCTGGGCGACGAACCTTTCCTTGTCCACAATGTCGATATAATCTCCAATCTGGATATCCGCAGTTTCGTTTCAGAAGGACTTGACGGTGCCTTGGCGAGACTGGTGGTGAGTGACCGGCAGTCCAGCCGAAAATTGCTATTCGACGCAGAGGATTGCCTATGCGGGTGGCACAATCTGAATACTGGTGAAACCAAGGGGCCTGCAGCATCCGAGCCCGAGCT
>JAGCFF010000178.1 GCA_017650285.1 Bacteroidales bacterium | reverse complement strand
GTCGGCAGGGGCCGCGCTGCCACGGAGTGCTCTCGGAGACGCTTCGGCGACATCCTGCGGAGCCTCGGCAGGAGCCTGCTCCTCCGCGGGCGTTTCGCTAACCTCCGGTTCAGGCAAGGAACCGAACTGCGCGATGATTTTCGATTTTTCTTCCGCTGGATCGAGACCGGCAGCATTGTACAGCGAGTCCGAAGCGGGGATACCGAGAGCGGCAAGGCTGTCGACCGTATTCTGGGCCGCAAGCTTTTCCCTGCGCTGCCTTGCTATGTTCTCAGGCTTCTTCGCCTCAGCCTCCGCCAGGGCCTTGGCCCTTTCTTCGGCAGCCTTGGTTTCTGCCTCCGCTATTGCATCGAACAGTATGTCGTCACGGTCCTTGAGGCGTGCGTCGACGTCGTTCTGGGGAATGTCGCAACGCCGCACTGTGTAGACCCGGATCGTGTCTGACGCGAAATAAAGGGAGTCTTTCACGTGGTCCTCGTTCTCGCCGAAGTAGAATACGGCCGGACTCTCCGTGAACTCCATATGATGGTTGTTCAGCGAATCGGTCACTATCACGGCCTTGTGGGACACGAACGCCGATTCGTGAAGCGTGTCCAGCACCTGGACATTGTGGTATGCCTCGTATCTCGGTTCTTTACGGTAATAGTAGACCTCGTCGGCCCACAGCTCGTAGTCCGGATCCTTGATGTAGACGTCGTCGTTGAACTGGACGATTTCATTCTCGGTGTCGTACCAGCCCGCCAGGGCCTTGACGAAGCCGTTCTCCCTCCAGACATAGGTCTTGTCCCTGAAGTAGGCCTTCCTCTCCGAAGACAGGTAGTCCAGCTTCTCGGTGAGGACAAAGATGGAATCGGTGAACATCTGGACGTTGTTCTGGAAGGTGAAGACCTTCTGCCGCGCCGCGTAGATTCCGGTCGAGCCCTCGATCACGTTGCCGTCCTTGTCCTTCATCGAACCTCCGTTGCGGAATATCGCCAGGCTGTCCTTGGTGTTGTAGTCGAGGTTGTTGGTGCGGAGCGTGTCGCCTTCGTTGTCGAACACGTCCACCAGCGGCCCGCGGAACTGGGCCAGGTTGTCGTCGATGAGATAGGTAAGGCTGTCGCTGCGCAGAACGGTCCTGTCCTGCACTATCCTCACCTTGCCGTATGCCTTGATGATGTCGCGGTCGATGTCCCAGGCTGCAGAATCGCAGAACAAGTAGGCACCGTTATGGAAGAAGGCCGCAGGGCCCTTGATCAGACGGAAGTCGTGGAATCCGATCTTCTGAAGCTTGGCCCATTCGGCATTGAGCAGCGAGATGACGCTGTCGGCGCGGGGAGGCGGGCTGCTGCGCCTTTGCACCTGGGCAGGGCAAATGCAGACAAGCAGCAGGGCTGCGACTGTAATGATTGCCTTGCGCAGCATAGGTTATTTGATCCAGCCTTGTTTTGTGAAGGGACAGCCCGCAAACACAGGATCTATCACGATGTGCGTGGTCTTTATCTTTTCGTTTATGAACTCGTCGATAGCCTTGTTGGCGTTGCGGTTGCTGGCGACATTGGTCAGTATGTCGAAGTCATTCTCGAAGGTTGCCACGTGCGAAGGTATGATCTCCTCGAGCTTGATGATCTTGTAGATGGTGTTGCCCCTGCCTTCGTTGTCAACGGACTCGAAGGGTTCGGAGATTTCGCCGACCTGCATATCCCTGATCACTATATAGTCGTTCGGCTTGAGCTGGTCTTTCTCGAACACTGCTGAACCGGTGTTCTCATCGACCATCATACCTCCGTTGGTGCGGGTCTTGAAATCTTCGGAGAACGCCCAGGCTGCCTGCTCGAAGGTCATCAGGCTGTCCTCGACTATCAGGGTCTTTATGCTGTCGAGTCTCGCGAAAGCCCTGGTGCGGTCCTCGGCGGTATATTTGGGCTTGATGAGGATGTGACGGGCATTGAACATATCGCCTTCCTTCTCGATCATCTGTATGATATGGAAGCCGTCGGGGGTCTCCACGATCGGAGAAACCTGCTCGACCTTCAGGGCCATTGCCGCGTCGGAGAAAGCAGGCCAGTACACGGTCTTGTTGGCCATGCCGAGCTCGCCGCCTCTCGATGAGCTTCCCGGGTCTTCAGAATAAAGCCTGGCAAGAGAAGAGAACCTCTCGCCGTTGACTATCCTTTCCCTGATCTCCAGCAGGCGTTCCTTCACCAGCGTAGCCGCTGAATCCTTGTCGGGATAGAGGACTATCTGGCGGAGACGGTACTGGTCCGGAATCACCGGCATATCTTCGGGAGCGATCGTGTCTGCGAAAGCCCTGATGTCCCTGGGGGTCAGGTTGGGAACGGCGGATACCACCTGCTGCTGCATCTTCTGAGTCAGGAGCTGCTCCTCGATGGCCGTCCTCCAGATCTGCTCGAGATCGTAGCGAGACTTGTTGAAGTACTCCTCCATAGCTTTCTCGCCGCCCAGCTGTGTGGTAATGCTGGCGAACCTCTGGGTGAGGTTTTCCTGCACCTCGGTCGCTGAGGCCACCAGGGAGTCGAGCCTGGCCTGGGTGAGGAACAGTTTCGAAACCATCGCCTGCTCGAGGATCTCGCATCTGGCGTTGCGGTCGGCAACCATTCCGTTGGCACTCATCATCTGGACCTCGGCCTCGATGTCGGACAGCATTATGGCATCGTTTCCGATAAGTGCCACAATCTTGTCCACCAGACCGTTTTCATATCTCTGAGCCGATGCGCTGAAGCAGCTGACAGCTACAGCAACCAGCAGTACGGCAAAACGCTTAATCATACTTCTGAAATTTTTTGTTTTCGAGGGCCTCGTTCAGCAAGTCCCGTTCCAATTTTGACAATATCTCCTGCTTTCTGATGCTTATGACGGCATCTTTTATCTTTTCTTCGTTGAATTCCCTGGGTGTAAGTGAGTGCGGCGCGTACCTGCTCTCGATGCATATCAGGGTGTTCTTCTGTTCGCCTTCGAGTATGTAGCTGCTCTGCCTGGCAGCTATCTCCTCAAGGTCCGACACCATCATCCCGACGTCCTTGGCCAGCTGCGGCACGGACACGTATCCGCCGCCGTAATCCTCATACCTCTCGGCATAGGAGCGGCTCAGTTCGGCCAGTTCGGCCACCTTGTCTTCGTCCTTCGACTTGTAGAGCTCCTTGATGTTGGCGTAATAGGGAGAGCGCTTGTTGATGACGATGTACCTGGCCCTGACCACGGAGTAGTCGTACTTGAAGCTCTGCGGATGCTCTTCGTAATACTCCTCGATCTGCTCGCGGCTCACCGCGGTGTCGATGCGGCTCTCCATGAACATCTTCTCGTAGCGGAAACTGAGAAGGTCGTTGCGGAAAGCCTCTATCTCCTTCGAGATGTCCCTGTCTTCGGGAGCAAGCTGCTCCATGGCCTTCTGGGTCTTGAGCCTTGCGAGGGCCCAGCTCTGCACATACTGGTCCACCATATACGCACTGTCTTCGGCGCTTGTTCCGGGAGGAACGAGCTTGGCAACCTCGCTCTTGTAGAGCACATCCTTCCCTATCCTCGCGAGAACGTCGCGTTTGGACTGGAAGAGGTTGCACGAAGTGGTAATCAGTGCCAGGACCATAAATGCACAGAGACGTTTCATTATCTGCTGTAGTTGGGAGCCTCCCTTGTTATGGATACGTCGTGAGGATGGCTTTCTGCCATACCTGCGGCGGTTATCTTCACAAATTTTGCGCCACGCAGCTCTTCGATGTTGTGTGCGCCGCAATATCCCATACCGGCCTTCAGTCCGCCCACGAGCTGGTAGATCACCTCAGCCAGGGTACCCTTGTAAGGAACCTGGGCTACGATGCCTTCCGGAACGAGCTTCTTGATGTCTTCCTCCATATCCTGGAAGTAGCGGTCCTTCGAACCTTTCTGCATAGCTTCGAGGGAGCCCATTCCGCGGTATGACTTGAATTTACGGCCGTTGAGGATGATGGCCTCGCCGGGAGCCTCTTCGACGCCTGCGAAGAGCGAGCCTGCCATAATGGTAGAAGCACCTGCGGCAAGGGCCTTGGTGATGTCACCGGAGTAACGGATACCGCCGTCGGCGATGATCGGAATGCCGCTGCCCTTGAGGGCTCCTGCAGCATTCATCACTGCGGTGAGCTGGGGAACTCCGATACCGGCGATGATGCGGGTGGTGCAGATGGAGCCGGGTCCGATACCGACCTTGACGGCGTCGACGCCGCACTCCTTGAGGGCTATAGCCGCTTCTGCGGTGGCGATGTTGCCGGCCACTATCTGGAGATGAGGGAATGCCTTGCGGATTTTCTTGATGGTCTCCAGCACGAATACCGAATGGCCGTGGGCCGTGTCGAGCACAATGGCGTCAGTGTCGACGCTCACCAGCTTCTCGACGGTTTCGAGGCTGTGGGAGTTGATGCCGACTGCGGCGGCCACGAGCAGCCTTCCCTTTCCGTCCTTGCTGGCAGTGGGGTTGTTCTTGATCTTCTTGATGTCCTTGTAGGTGATAAGGCCCACCAGACGGCCGTTCCTGTCCACTACGGGCAGCTTCTCGACCTTGTATTTGTGGAGCACCTCGATGGCGTGAGGGATGTCGTCACCGTGGTCTATGGTCACGAGATTCTCGCTGGTCATCACTTCCTTGATGGGAGTGGCGGGATTGTCTTCGAAACGGAGGTCGCGGTTCGTGACGATACCGATCAGCTTCGATGATGAATCGACCACGGGAATGCCGCCGATATGGTTCTCGGCCATAAGCTTGAGCGCGTCCCCTACCGTCTGGTTCACGTCGATGGTGATCGGGTCGTAGATCATTCCGTTCTCGGCCCTTTTAACCCTGCGCACCTGGTCCATCTGCTCGTCGATGAGCATATTCTTGTGGATGACGCCGATGCCGCCTTCGCGGGCTATGGCTATAGCCATATTCGCATCCGTCACGGTATCCATAGCCGCCGACACGATCGGCACGCTCAGGGGGATTTCCCTGGTGAACATAGAGTTTGTCACTACATCCCGGGGAATGACTTCGCTGCGAGCCGGAACCAATAGCACATCGTCGAAGGTGAGACCTTCCATAACCACTTGATCAGAAAACTGTTGCATATCTTGTAACCTCCACTTATAGATTCGTCCTAAATTAGACAAAAATACAAAACTTTTCGTTTAAAGCAACCGGCCCTGCCAGGTATCGCGCTCCTCCAGCCGTTTTTCGAGCATTTCGATAAGCTGGGGGTTGCGCACCAGTCCCCAGGGGGTTTCGTTCACGAAGCGCGGGGGCACTTCGCCGGCGAAACGCTCGATGCGGAGGTTGGGGCGGAGACGCTCCAGGAAATCTACGAAGAAATCGATGTAGGCTTCGAGGGTGAAGGTCACGAAATCCTCACGCTTCTGCCGGAACTCGCGCTCCATCGCGGTGCCCTTGATGATCTGCAGTTGGTGGAACTTGACGGTGTCGAGAGGCAGGGCGTTGATCGCCGGAGCCATATCCATCATCATCTCCCGCGTCTCGCCCGGCAGCCCGAATATGAAATGCGCCCCCTGCATTATGCCCTTTTCGGCAGTCATCTCCACCGCCCTGCGGGCCTGCTCGAAGCTGTGGCCGCGGTTGATGCGGCGAAGGGTGGCGTCGTGGCACGACTCTATGCCGTATTCGACTATCACCACCTTGTCCTGCGAAAGCTCCCTGAGATAGTCCAGCTTGTCCGGGTCGATGCAGTCCGGACGGGTACCGACGACTATCCCCACCACATCCTTGTGGGCGAGAGCCTCTTCGTAGACCCTGCGCATCTTCTCCAGCGGGCCGTAGGTGTTGGAATAGGCCTGGAAATAGGCCAGATACTTCGTCACGGAGCGATAGCGTCCCTGATGGAACTCTATGCCCTCGTCCAGCTGCCGGGTGACGGACTTGTCGGGCGTGCTGTAGTTGGGATGGAATGCCGCATTGTCGCAGTAGGTGCAGCCGCCCGTGGAGAGCGTGCCGTCCCGGTTCGGGCAGCTGAAGCCGGCGTCGACCACAAGCTTCTGAAGCCTGCAGCCGTATTTCTCCTTGAGATATCCTACGAAACTGTTGTAGCGGCGTTCTTTCATATTATATCAATAATGCCCCCCAGGATATCTGAGAGGCATCATTAAAAGTCTCTTTAGGGCTTAGAACTGTACCTGGGGAGCCTGGTCGCTGCCAGCTGCAGCCTTGAAGTAAGCCTTGGTGTCGAAGCCCGCGATCTTTGCAACTATGCTTGCCGGGAACTTGCGGATGAAACTGTTGTAGGGCTGCACGGCTTCGTTGAACTTGTTGCGCTCCACATTGATGCGGTTCTCGGTGCCTTCGAGCTGGGCCTGAAGCTCCTTGAAGCTGTCGGTGGCCTTGAGCTCAGGGTAGCGCTCCAGAACGACCATCAGGCGGCTGAGGGTCTGGCTGAGGTTATCCTGGGCTGCCTGGAAAGCGGCCATATTCTCTTCGGTGAGATTGGTGGGGTCGATGGTGGTCTGGCTTGCCTTTGCGCGGGCCTCCACCACTGCCTCGAGAGTCGACCTTTCGTAGTCGGCGACGCCCTTGACGGTCTCCACGAGGTTCGGGATCAGGTCGGCACGACGCTGATATGCGTTCTCGACATTACCCCAGGCCTTGGAAACGTTCTCCTCGGCTGCGACCATCCTGTTGTTGGTCTTGATACCCCAAAGTACGCAGACGGCTGCCACAATAAGCAGAATCAGCCATCCTCCGAGTTTCTTTCCTGCTGCCATAGTGTTATTTGATTATTGCGCTTAATTTTTCGAAAAGCTTGTCATAACCTTCGTAAAGGTCTTTCTGGATGTTCTTGTAGTGAGCCTTCACTTCCTTGCCTTCGAGGCGGACGAATTTCTCGACACCGCGGGCGTTGGCCACGGCTTTCTTGGGGAAATTCACGCGAGCCTGGAGGTTGTCCGAGAGAGACAGGCCTTCCTTGATGAGGTCGACAACCTGCTCTTCTTTCTTGCCTTCGCTGAAATCGTTGTACAGAAGGCAGTCGCTCACAAAATCGTTCATAAGGAACTCGATATCCTTTTTCAATACACGTAAGTTCATAGCATTCTTCTTTTTAGTGGCGCAAAGATAGCATTTTTTTCCTTCTTTTTCCGTATCTTTAAACATTAGTTAAATAACCATAACAGTAATCAAGTAAAGAGAAATGAAACGTGTTGTCATTTTTGTGATGATGCTTGCAGCCTTTTCCGCATCAGCACAACAGAGAAACAACGTCGCTCCGTCATTCGCAGGAGCCGTTGAAGATTTCCAGCCCAATGTTACCAACCAGAGGGGACATCAGTATCCTATGGTTAACTCTCAGGGTGCAGTGCGCGCCCAGCTCCGTGCTCCGCAGGCCAGTTCGGTCCAGTTGGACATCGGCGGCGTGAGGTACGAGATGGTAAAGGATGAGAACGGTGTATGGACCGGCACATCAGCCCCTCAGGACGTAGGTTTCCACTACTATCAGCTCAATGTCGACGGCGCTTCGGTGCCTGATCCCGGAACCATCTATTTCTTCGGTGCAGGCCGCTGGGGCAGCGGTATCGAGATCCCTTCAGCCGATATGGACATCTGGCAGGTGAAGAATGTACCTCAGGGCGCCCTGGAAGAGAAATACTACTGGTCTAAGGCCACCGAGAGCATGCGTCACTGCTTCGTATATCTGCCCGCAGAATACCAGAAGAATCCGAACAAGAAATACCCGGTTCTCTATCTCCAGCACGGAAACGCCGAGGATGAGAACGGCTGGGGCTCACAGGGCCACACCGCACAGATTCTGGACAACCTGATTGCAGCCGGCAAGGCTGTTCCGTTCATCGTTGTCATCGACTACGGCCAGAGCCAGAACATCCACCTCGTAGGCCAGTATGCTCCCGCTCCCCAGCCGCAGCAGCAGCCCGCCCAGCCCGGACAGCGCGCAGCAGGTCCCGATGCGTTCCAGACCGTGCTGATCACTGACATCATCCCGATGGTGGAGAAGGAATACCGCGTGATAGCCGACGCACAGCACCGCGCTATGGCCGGCCTGTCGATGGGTGGCGGCCAGACCCGCAGGATCACCCTCGCCAATCCAACTATGTTCGCATATGTAGGAATGTTCAGCGGCGGAGTGATGAGCGTCGAGGACATCAATGGCGCAGCCGGATTCAAGCAGACCAACAAGGTCGTGTTCATGAGCAGCGGCAGCAAGGAGAATCCCAGGGTGATGGAAGCAGCCGAGAGCCTCAGGGGCATAGGCATCAACGCCGTAGGCTACATCTCTGAAGGCACCGCCCACGAGTGGCACACCTGGCGCCGCAGCCTCTACGAGTTTGCACAGCTCCTGTTCAAATAGGATGTGCCTGACGACAAAAAAAGAGCCCCGAAATTTCGGGGCTCTTTTTTGTTACCACTTGTTGAGCGGCAGGCCGTACATCTTCATATGCGACTGGTCCTTCACCTTCTCGATAACTTTCTCGTTGTCGATGTTGCTGAGTACCATATCGATCATATCCACGATGTTGAGCATATCCTTCTCGACCAGGCCTCTCGAGGTAACAGCGGGGGTTCCGACGCGGATACCTGAAGTCTGGAACGGAGAACGGCTGTCGAACGGCACCATATTCTTGTTGACGGTGATGCCGGCACGGACGAGGGTCTTTTCCGCAACCTTGCCTGTAAGGTCGGGGAACTTAGTGCGCAGGTCGATGAGCATCAGGTGGTTGTCAGTACCTCCTGAAACCACTTTATAACCTTTGTCGATGAAGGCTGCGGCCATAGTCTTGGCATTAGAAGCGACTTGCTGCTGATATACCTTGAACTCGGGCTGCAGGGCCTCGTAGAACGAAACTGCCTTTGCGGCTATGCAGTGCTCGAGCGGACCGCCCTGAACTCCGGGGAATACGCTCGAATTGATCATCTGCGACATCATCTTGATTTCGCCCTTGGGAGTCTTGACGCCCCACGGGTTCTCGAAGTCTTTGCCGATGAGGATGACGCCGCCGCGGGGACCGCGGAGGGTCTTGTGGGTGGTGGACGAAACGATGTGGGCGTATTTGACAGGATTCTTGAGCAGGCCGGCTGCAATGAGTCCTGCAGGATGAGCCATATCGACCCAGAGGATTGCGCCGATGCGGTCGGCAAGCTCCCTCATCCTCTCCCAGTCCCACTCGCGTGAGTATGCGGATGCACCTCCGATGATGAGTTTCGGCCTGTATTTGAGAGCCTGGGCTTCCATATCGTCATAGTCGATGAGGCCGGTCTCTTCATTGAGCCTGTAGGCTACGGCGTTGTAGAGGATGCCGGACATATTGACCGGGGAACCGTGGGTGAGGTGCCCGCCGTGAGCGAGATCCAATCCCATAAAGGTGTCGCCGGGCTTGAGGCAGGTCATCATCACTGCCATATTGGCCTGGGCGCCTGAGTGAGGCTGCACGTTGGCATATTCTGCATCGAAGAGTTTGCAGAGACGGTCGATGGCAATCTGCTCCACCTGGTCGACTACCTCGCAGCCGCCGTAGTACCTTGCGTTGGGATAGCCTTCTGCATATTTGTTGGTCAGCACGGAACCGAGGGCCTCGAGCACCTGGTTGCTTACGAAGTTTTCAGATGCGATGAGTTCGATACCGTCGACCTGGCGTTCTTCCTCTTTTTTTATCAGATCCAGAATTTGTACGTCTTGTTTCATGGGATTAGCTTTATAAGCAACAAAGATAACAAATGATTCTTACCTTTGCTGGCAAATCAGCAAAAAAAATGTTCCGCAAACTTGTCAACGAAGAGCTCGGGAGAATTTCCGTGGAGGAGTTCAAGTCGGCGCCGAAGGAAGATGTCGTCGTGGTCCTGGACAATGTCCGCAGCCAGCACAACATAGGTTCGGCTTTCCGCAGCAGCGACGCCTTCCGTGTGGGCAGGATCTACCTGTGCGGAATATGCGCGGTTCCGCCTTCGGCCCAGATCCACAAGTCTGCGCTCGGCGCCGAGTTCAGCGTGGACTGGGAGTACAGCGAGAACACTATGGATGTGGTGGAGAAGCTCCGCCGCGAAGGCTATGTCATCGTGAGCGTGGAGCAGGCCGAGGACTCGACTTCACTGGGCGGTTTCAAACGGGAAGACGGCCGCAAGTACGCGCTTGTCTTCGGCAACGAGGTGCACGGCGTGGCCCAGGACGTTGTCTCAGCCAGCGACATCTGCCTTGAAATACCGCAGTACGGCACCAAGCACTCGCTCAACGTGTCGGTTTCAGTAGGAATCGTCCTCTGGGAACTGCTTGGAAAGTGATTATTTATCGATCACGACCTCGACGAAATAGGCGACATACATCGATTCGGCCTCCTGGTAATATGTAACACCCCTGAGCGGAGTATATTCTTTTCCGTCCAGCACGACTTTAGTACAGGCAGGATAGAACGAATAACTGTTCGCCTCAAGATTCTTGGTCCAGGTTGTGGAAATCTCGTGAACTGAATTGTCGCCGAACACCTCGGGGCAGGAGAATTTATAGTTCAGGCTGCTGTACGACTCGTCGTTCCTGTTGATTATGATGCTGCGGAAATCAATGAACCAACTTCCGTCAGGGCCATAAGTACCGTCTTCACGGGGAGTAATCCTGTTATACTCTTCGCCAAACTTGGACGCAGTAAGGACAACCTTTATACTGTCCGTTCCGGAAGCTGTCGCGGGAACAACGACATCGACTGAATACTCTTCAGGATTGATCTCACCCGCCCAGGGCTTGCTCGTGTCGGACTTGTAATATTCCAATGCTAGCGGCTCGACAAGTTCATTTCCTGCAGCATCCTTGAAGCCGATATGAAGGAAATGGTAATGAGTCCTGCTTTCAACCGGAATAATAGGTTTGAAAAAGTCGCAGGACGAAAGAGTCAGGGCTGCAACAGCCAGAAAAATCGTGAATCTTAAAGCTTTCATCATTGTATATTGTCCTGCTAAACCATTCCGCTGAAGCCCATAAAGGCCATAGCCATAATGCCTGCGGTGATCAGCGCGATGGGAACGCCCTGGAAAGACTTGGGAACCTTGGAGAGCTCGAGCTGCTCGCGGATGCCCGCGAAGAGCACGATGGCAAGGCCGAAACCGATGGCGCTGGCGATGGCGAACACCACCGACTCGCCGAGATTCAGCATATGGGTCTCGCCGCCGAAGGTGAAGGTCTTCTGCACTACCATCAAGGCCACGCCGAGCACGGCGCAGTTGGTGGTGATAAGGGGCAGGAAGATTCCGAGGGCCTGGTAGAGTGACGGGCTGATCTTCTTGATGATGATCTCGACCATCTGCACGAGGCCTGCGATCACGAGGATGAAGCAGACGGTCTGCAGATACTCGATGCCGGCAGGCACGAGCACATAGTATTGCAGCAGATAGGTGACGCAGGTGGCCAGAGCCATCACGAAGGTCACTGCAGCCGACATTCCGACCGCTGTGCTGACTTTCTTCGAAACGCCCAGGAAAGGACATACGCCCAGGAACTGGGACAGAAGTATGTTGTTGACGAATACCGCCGATATTATTATCAATATATATTCCATATCCCGAGCTATTTAGTTGTCATTTTCCTGAAAAGAACCATCAGATATCCGAGCACGATGAAGGCGCCGGGGGCAAGCACGAAGAGCAGCATTCCATCGGGAGCCATGAACTTCCAGCCGAAAGCGCTGCCGCTGCCGAGAATCTCGCGCACGAGGCCGAGGACGGTGAGCGAAAGGGTGAAGCCAAGGCCGATTCCGAGGCCGTCGCAGGCCGAATCGAGCACTCCGTTCTTGTTGGCGAAGGCTTCGGCACGGCCGAGCACGATGCAGTTCACCACGATCAGCGGGATGAAGAGGCCCAGGGTCTCATAGAGAGACGGCAGGTAGGCCTGCATCAGCAGCTGCACTATGGTCACGAACGCCGAGATTATGACAATGTACGACGGTATGCGCACCTTGTCGGGGATGAAGCGGGCCACCGCCGAGATCACGATGTTGGAGAGCACCAGCACGCAGAGCGTAGCCACGCCCATACCCATACCGTTGATGGCGGAAGTGGTGGTACCCAGGGTGGGGCACATACCCAGCACCAGGGCGAACGTAGGGTTGTCCTTGACAAGCCCGTTGGTTATCAGTTTCCATCTGTTGGCCATATCCTATTCCCCCCAGTTTTGATTGGAAGCGCCGGTGACAACGTCGGTTGCATCCTCGCCCTTGATGGTAAGATATACTTTGTAGGCTTCGGCCACGCCTGAGGTGAAAGCCCTCGAGGTGATGGTGGAAGCCGTGATTGCGTCGATGTCACCTCCGTCCTGCTTTACGAGGAACTTGGTGGTGGCAGGGTTCATTCCGTCGAACTGGGACCTGAAGTTGCCAGCTCCGGTTTCAGTGATCTTGGCGCCGAGACCGGGAGTCTCCGAGTGAGAGATCACTGAAGTGTTGTAGATGATGCCCGTTTCGGCATCGAAGCCCACCAGCATATCGATGACTCCGCCGAAACCGGTCGGCATAACCTCGACGGCATAGCCCATCACCTTGCCCTGATAGGTAGCAGGAAAGACATTGTACTGCTTGCCGTCGACCTCGACGGTCATGACTTCCTCGCTCGGCACGTTGTCGAACTCGGGAACCACGGCAGCGATGGCACTGTTGGTCTTGGCCAGGTTGGCTGCGGCTATCGGCTCGGCGGTCACGTGGTTGACCAGGCCAAGCAGGGCCGAGCACACCAGGCAGATGCACCCCAGTGCCAGAACCATATTGAGAAATGATGATTTTACAGCCATAATCTATTTCCTCCTTCCATAACCGAATCTAACCGGTTTGCAATATTTGTTCAACAGCGGAACAGTGAGGTTCATAATCAGGATTGCGAACGAAACGCCTTCCGGATAAGAGCCGAAATAACGTATCAGGACGGTCAGCACACCGATGCCGACACCGAAGATAATCATACCCTTGTTGGTCATCGGGGATGTCACGTAGTCGGTGGCCATAAAGATTGAGCCGAGCATCAGACCGCCGGTGAACAGGTTGAAAAGCGGGCCTGTGTACTCTGCAGGGTTGCAGAGGGCGAAGATGCCGGTCATCACGGCCACGGTAACCCAGATGGTGACGGGGATGTGCGGTTTGATGACCTTGCGGCAGAGCAGATATACGAAGCCGAGCAGCAGGGCTATCACGGATGCCTCACCGGCCGAACCGCCGGCTCTTGCAAAGAGCATCTGCGCGGGTGAAAGACCGGGATTGGCCGCCAGGATTTCCTGAACCGTCTGGCCGCTGTGCAGGCCTTCGTTGATGAGGGCCAGAGGGGTGGCGCCGCTGAATGCGTCGACACCGCCGAACCAGCTCTGGGGAGCGGTCCAGGTGGTCATTGCCACAGGGAATGATATCAGCAGGAACACACGGCCTACGAGAGCCGGGTTGAACACGTTCTGTCCGAGGCCGCCGAAGCTCATCTTGGCGATGCCGATGGCCACGATCGAACCGATCACTGCAATCCACCACGGAGCTGCGGGCGGAAGGTTGAGAGCCAGCAGCACACCGGTGACGATGCAGCTGCAGTCCATCACGGTGACCGGGCATTTCATCAGATACTTCTCGATGAGGAACTGCACCAGCATACAGGTAGCCACGCAGCACACGAGCAGCAGCAGCGCGTTCCAGCCGTAGAAATACAGGGACACCAGCACTGCGGGGGCGAGTGCTATCAGCACGTCACGCATCAGGCGGACGGTCGAAAACTCGCTGTGCACGTGCGGAGCCGGAGAAACTATTTGTTTTGACATATCTCTTCCCTCCTATTTGTTAGCGCGACTGCGGATGATCTTCATCACCTCGGCCTTGTTTATACGGATCATATCCAGCAGAGGAATGTTGGCCGGGCAGGTGTAAAGGCAGCAGCCACATTCTATGCAGTCGAAAATCTTGTTCTCTTCCAGGGCGTCGTACTGGCCGCCGGCCCTTGAAAGCTTGTTGAGCAGCCAGGGCTCCAGACCCATCGGGCAGGCATCCGTACATTTGCCGCAGCGGATGCAGTTGCTTTCGGGTTTGCGGCGGGTCTGCTCTTCGGTGAGCAGCAGCAGGCAGGACGAACCTTTCTGGGTGGTGGCATCCATATTGGCCACGGCCTTGCCCATCATCGGGCCGCCGCTGATGAACTTGGCAGCGGTCTCGGGCACACCTCCTGCAGCCTCGAGCACGAACGACAGCGGGGTGCCGAGCCTTACCCTGAAGTTGCGGGGATTGGTCACGCACTGTCCGGTGACGGTCATCACGCGCTCGAAGAGCGGTTTGTTCTTCTGTATGGCTTCATAGACGGCATATGAAGTAGCCACGTTCTGGACTACGCAGCCTGTGTCTATGGGCAGGGCTCCCGAAGGCACCTGACGGCCTGTGACGGCATCGATCAGCTGCTTCTCACCGCCCTGCGGATATTTCTTCTTGAGCTTGAGCACCTCTATGTCGGGATATACGGTGCTGGCCTTCTGGATCGCGTCGATGGCCTCGGGCTTGTTCTCCTCTATGCAGATCATGCACTTGCAGCCGCCGAGCGCCTTGGCCATAATGGCAGCGCCTATGACGATTGCATCGGGCTTCTCGCGCATCAGGCGGTCGTCAGCGGTCACGTAGGGCTCGCACTCGGCGCCGTTGATGATGAGGAACTCGGCTTTCTTGCCCGGAGGCGGATTCAGCTTCACGTGGGTGGGGAAAGTGGCGCCGCCCATTCCGACTATGCCCGCAGCCTTGATCTTCGCGAGTATCTCCTCGGGAGTGTCGGCTATCTTGCGGACCAGGTCTTCGCTGCGGTCGATCGCAGGATCCCACTCGTCGCCTTCCACGTCGATCACTACGTGAGGCACCATATTGCCGGCTATGTCGGCCCTGGGCTCAACTGCAGCCACCGTGCCGGAAACCGATGAATGGACGAATCCTGATATGAAGCCTGAGGGCTCGCCTATCACCTGGCCGACGAGCACCTTGTCGCCCTTGGCAACCACCGGGGTGGCGGGAGCGCCCAGATGCTGGGCCATCGAGATCGCAACCTTCGCGGGGGGAGCGAGCGGAGTGATGGCAGCGTCTTTCGCTATCTTGTTCTCGTGGGGATGTACACCACCTATCTTGAAAGTAATCATACCGTCACCTCCTTTGCTTTGACTTCGGGCTGAACAGCAGCCGGGGCGGCCTTCTCCACCGGTGCGGCTTTCTCTGCCGGAGCGGCGGGCTTTTCAGGGAAGTTGATCTTATGGATTGCACCCGTAGGACATTCGCTCACGCACTTGGTGCAGAGCTTGCAGACGTTGAAGTCGATATAGGCGAGGTTGTTCTCCACCTTGATAGCCTCGAACGAGCAGACTTTCTGGCACTTGGCACAGCCGATGCAGGCTGCCTTGCAGGCCTTGCGGGCCACGGCGCCCTTGTCCTTGCTGTTGCAGAGAACCACCACCATACGGTTCTTCGGCCCTGTGGTGCGAAGTTCGATGATGCCTCTGGGGCAGGCTGATGCGCAGGCCCCGCAGCCGGTGCACTTGGTGTCGTCCACCTCGGGCAGGCCGGTTTCGGCATTCATCCTGATTGCGCCGAACTTGCAGGCTGCCACGCAGTCGCCGCAGCCGAGACAGCCATAGCGGCAGCCGGTGTCGCCGCTGTAGAGGGCGGCCTTCACACGGCAGGAAGCATAGCCGTCGTAATCGTTGGTCCTGGGTCTGTTTTCGCAGGTGCCGCTGCATCTCACCACGGCCACCATCTTTTTCTGAGCCACAGCTTCGCGGCCGAGGACCTGGGCGACTTTCTGCATGACGTCATTGCCGCCTACAGGACAGAACAGGGAGCCGAACTCGGGGGCTGCAACCACCTTCTGCGCGAAATCGCGGCAACCGGCGCTTCCGCAGCCGCCGCAGTTCGCACCGGGAAGGCAGGCCTCCACCTTGTCGATGCGCTCGTCCTCTTCTACCTTGAATTTCTGGGCTACAAAAAACAAAACAACTGCCACGACTATACCGATGACGGTAAGGATGGCAATTGTCGTCAAGATTGTAGAATTCATTATCAATTAATTTTCTCTATCGAAAAAGTAAAAATCCTTTCGAGCCGGTTCCTGAAAAGGAATACGAACAGATAGTAGACTGCGATGCCCGCGAGGGTAAGCAGACCGACTGCCAGTTCGCTCAAGCCGGTATTAGACAAAATTAACAATAAAAATATTAAAATAACTAAAGGAATTGCATAAGAAATGAACACTGCGGACACGCCAAGGGACTGGTTCAGAACAAGGTTCACCCTGTCGCCGACTTTATACTCCTCCACAAGGGTGCTGATGTTGTAGGGAACGTCCACGTAGCGGGTCTGTTCCTCGCCTGCGACACAGAAGCCTTTCGCGTGGCAGGCCGCGCACGCAGACTTGTTCACGATCTCGACGGTGATGAAATCCTCGCTGATCTCGGTGATTACTCCTTCGTGTTCTACCCTTTCGATCTTTTTCATTTGACCTTGCTTGAGAGCGGATACTTGAGATTGTCGAGTCCGGTGGTGCGGATCTCCAGCTTGCCTACGGAGATAGGAATCGAAAGATAGACGGGAACCCTGTTCTCATCGTCGGTGAGCCAGATATAGATGGTGTTCTTGGAGTCGCTCCCGGTGGGTATGGTAAGCTTGGATTCGTCTGCAGCGTTGACCTTGGTCAGGTTCTTCAGCGTCATGGCTATGCATATCGTGTTGAACGTGCCGAGCTCGACCTGCTTCGTCTCGCTGCGCAGATAGCTGTAGGTAACCCTGGTGAGGTTGCGGTCCATCGCCACGAGCATCGAAGTGGGCTTGCCTGCCTTGAGGGCCTTGAAGTCGGAGGTCCTGATGCTGTAGATGAGGTTGATTATGTCGCGGATGGTCTCGCTGTTCCTGAAAACAGTGTCCACGGGACGGTCCATCGTGCTCTTCTCCACCTTTGCATAGAGAGTCTTCTTGTCGGCGCTCCAGGTGTACTCGTTGCGGGCGGTGAAGCCGCCTTCGCTCACGTTGCGCATAAAGTAGACGGGGTCCATATCCGTTTCGAACTTGGACTCGTAGATGTCACGCACCTTGAAGAAGGAGTCGAAGAACTTGTTGGTCTGCGCGTTCAGCAGTATGTGGAAGCAGGGAGTGCCGTTGTTGCTGGCCTGCTGGAGGTTGAACGACAGGGTGGCTATGTCGGCCTTGATGCCCCATTTGTAGTTGAGGGTCACTTCGATCTTCTCACCCGCCTTGAAGGGCAGAGACGTGGTCTGGGCAAAAATACAGGTGGAAAATATCGCTAATGCTATCGAAAGCAGTACTTTCTTCATCTCGGATTATTTTTGAACTCAGTAGTCTATATCAAAACTCGTACCGACTTCGTTCATCCTCGATTCATACTCCTTGTACTGGACGTTTGCGTCTTCGAATCTCACCTCTGACGAGATGAAGCGCATCTCGACGTCGCCGGTCTCTCCGTTTCGGTGTTTTGCTATTATCAACTGGGTCTGCCCGGGATATGCGTCAGCCTCGGCGGTGCCGAAGAACTCGGGCCTGTGAATAAACATAACTATGTCGGCGTCCTGCTCGATGGCACCTGACTCACGCAGGTCGCTGAGCTGGGGACGCTTGTTTCCGCCGCGGGTCTCCACCGAACGGTTCAGCTGCGACAGGGCAAGGATGGGAACGTTCAGGTCCTTGGCGATGGACTTGAGCGAACGCGAGATGGCCGACACTTCCTGCTCCCTCATTCCGCGGAGCTCCACGGGACCTGTCATCAGCTGCAGGTAGTCGATGATGATCATCTTCACGTTCTGGGTCTGCACGAGGCGCCTTGCCTTCGAGCGGAACTCGTAGATCGACAGCGAGGGCGTGTCGTCAATCCACAGCGGAGCCTTCGACAGCTTTCCGATGCGCTCGTTCAGCGTATCCCAGTCCTGGGGGTCGTTGAACTTCTTGGCGCCCCAGATCTTGTCGGAGGGTATGCCGGTTTCGCTCACCAGAAGCCTCTTGACCAGCTGGGTCTGGGACATCTCGAGCGAGAAGAAAGCCACGGGCACATTGTAGTCCACGGCCATATTGCGGGCCATAGTCAGCACGAACGCCGTCTTTCCGACAGAAGGCCTGGCGGCGAGGATGATAAGGTCCGAAGGCTGCCAGCCATAGGTGATCTTGTCGATGTTGGCGTAGCCCGAAGGCACTCCGCTCAGACCGTCCTGACGCTCCTGGCCTTTCTGGATGTCGTCGATGGCCTGGTTGATGACCATCTGGATGGGACTCGTGTCGCGCTTCATATTGCGCTCGGCAAGCACGAACACTTCCTGCTGGGCGTACTGCAGCAGGTCGTCCACAGGCATCGAATCCTCGAAGGACTGCTTCTGGACGCGGTATGATATGGCGATCAGCTCGCGCTGGATGAATTTCTGGAGGAGGATCTTGGTGTGATAGTCGGTATTTGCCGCGGCACCGATCTTCATGCTCAGGGAGCTCAGATACGACGCTCCGCCCACGGCTTCGAGGTCACCGCTCTTGGTGAGCTCGTCGGCCACGGTGAGGATGTCCACCTTGTCGTTGCGCGAAGCAATGGCCTGGATGGCTTTGTATATCTTCTTGTTGCTCTCGTTGTAGAAGCACTCGGGAGTCAGAGATTCAAGGACGTCGTTGATGCAGTCGTTGTCGAGCATCATGGCAGCAAGGACGGCCTCCTCGATTTCAATCGCCTGAGGGGGTTTCCGTCCCATATCTGCCGACAGCTGCGACAGATCTACCTTTATTTCCTTCTTTCTCTGGGGCATTGCAGAAAACTATTCCTAGTCCTCTTTTGCAGGTTCGTCGAATTCGGGGCTCACAAGGATGCGGCCGCAATATTCGCAGATTATGATTTTCTTGTTCTGTGCGATGTCAAGCTGGCGCTGGGGCGGAATCTGGTTGAAGCATCCGCCGCAGGCTCCCCTCTTCACGGTAACGACTGCCAGATGGTTCTTGCAGTTGTTGCGCACGCGGTTGTAGGCTACGAACATACGCTCGTCAAGCTTCTTGGCAAGTTCTTCCTTGTGGGCTTCGAGCTGTTCCTCTTCCTTTGCGGTCTCGGTGATGATCTGCTCGAGTTCGGCCTTCTTGTTGTCGAGGTCGATCTGGCGGCCTTCAAGCTGCTTCTTGGTATCCTCAAGGAGAGCGGCCTTCTCGGCGAGGAGGAGGTTGGTCTCGCGGATATGCTTCTCGCTGGCTTCCTGCTCGAGCTGCTGGAACTCGATCTGACGGGTGATGGATTCGTATTCGCGGTTGTTCATCACCTTCTTGCTCTGCTCTTCGTATTTCTCGACGAGAACCTTGCACTCCTCGATCTTGGCCTTGAGGTCTGAGATGTACTTCTCGGCATCCTTGATCTCGGTCTGGGTGTTGGCTATCCTCGTGTTGAGACCGGCGATGTCGTCTTCAAGGTCCTGGACCTCCAGGGGAAGTTCTCCGCGGAGAAGGTGGATCTTGTCGATTGCCGTGTCGGCCTGCTGGATTTTATAGAGGGTGCGGAGCTTTTCTTCCATTGACACACCGTCCGATTCGGTCACTGACTTGACCGCAGACACGAAGGTTTCGCTCTGGTCGATAGGGGTAACGATTGCCTTGTTAGCTTTTTTTGTAGCCATAATCTACTTAATAGTAATATACTGGATTGTTGTTGTTCTGAGTTCGGCGGACTGCAAAGGTATGTATTTTTTCGCTAAGCAGTCCAAATAATTTATTCACAATATCTATTTCGCTTTCGTAGTGTCCTACGTCGAGCAGCATAAAGTCCGGATCGGTGAAAAAGCTGTGGTAGCTGAGGTCTCCGCAGAGGTATGCGTCAGCGCCTTTGGCCTCGGCTTCCTCTATCAGGCTCGAGCCTGAACCGCCGCACATCGCCACGCGCAGCACCGGCTTGGCAAGCGGCTTCGAGCAGCGCAGCACCGGCAGTCCGAAAGCCTTCTTCACCAGCTCTATGAACGCCTTGGAATCCATGGCTTCCGGCAGGGTTCCGATGGCTCCCAGGCCGTCCTCGCCGAGCGGTTCGATGCCGGTCAGGCCGAGCTTCTCAGCCATTATGCGGCTCACTCCGTCAGCGGCCTTGTCGGCGTTGGTATGGGCTGAATAAACCACCATATCGTGCTTGATGGCGGCGACTATCGCAGAGCCCAGGAAGGTGTCGGGATCGATCTTCCTGACGCCCTTGAAGATGAGGGGATGATGGGTCACGACCATATTGCATCCGTTAGCCACGGCTTCCTCTATCAGGGAGGGGGTGCAGTCGAAGCCCACCATTATGCCCTTGACTTCCGCTTCGGGGCTGCCTATGCAGAAACCGGCATTGTCCCAGCTCTCCTGGATGCAGAGCGGAGCAAAATCCTCGATTATTTCAGCGACCTGGCGTGCCTTCATATCAGATGTCGTTCTTTACGGTCTCGAGCAGAGAGCGTATCTCCTTCAGCTTGCCGATCACCTCGAAACGCTGGTCGGCTCCCTCTACGTTGCTGCCAAGAAGCTTCCTTGCGCCTTCGAGAGTCAGGTTGCGCTCCTTCACCAGGTAATGGATCTTCTTGAACATCTCCACATCCTCGGGGCTGAAGAGACGGTTGCCCTTGTTGTTGCGTTTAGGATGGATGAAATCAGTGAAATTGTCAGACCAGAAGCGCACCAGGGAAGTGTTCTCCCCAAGCAGTTCGGCGACCTCGCCAATCGTGTAACAAATCTTGCTCATCACTTGATATATTAATCTATGGACTGTCCTGTATATGACGAAACGACCACCATATCGCGGTAGACCGCGGGGCTTAGGTCGGCGAAGAAATAGTTCACCGGATCGACGCTGCGGCCCTGGCGCACAACTTCGTAGTGCAGGCCTCCGGAAAAGGTCATTCCGCTCGTCCCCACCCTGGCTATCACGTCGCCCTGCCTGAGGTTCTGCCCCTGGCGGACATATATTTCGCTGAGATGGCCGTAGACGGTCTGGATGCCGTTGCGGTGGTCTATGACTATGCTGTTTCCCATTCCCTTCGAAGCCCTGTCGATCTTCGACACCACTCCGTCGGCGGTGGCTTTCACCTGGGTGCCTACGGCGGCTATTATGTCAAAGCCTCCGTGCCTGCGCAGAGTCTTGTAGAAGGGGTTGATCTTCATTCCCACGGTAGCGCCCGTCTGGGCCAGCTTGAAATGCTCGACGGGAAGTATAGAGGGCAGGCTTGTAGGCTTGAAGCCTTCCTCCCCGACGGCCTGGTAGATGGCCCTCAGCTGGCGGTTGACATTCGACACCCTCTCGTCGAGGCGGTCGGCCTGCCCGTGGGTGAAGGCAGCCAGCTCCCCGTCGCTCAGGGAAGCGATGAACTCGTCGCTGGCCACGGTGTCAGTGCTGACAAAGGCCTCGACCGACGGCGGGTCCATTCCGAAAATGTCGTTGAATATCTCCTTGTCGCGAAGCTCCAGGTTCTTGATGACGTCGTCAAGCAGTTCCACCTGCTCGGTCATCTTGCCGTATTCCTCCTCGAGGTATTCGTTCTCCAGCGACAGCTTCTTTTCCCGCTCGGTGCTGAAAAGCAAGGCGAAGAGCAGGTACATGACCGCTGCCGCAAGGATTCCGTAAAGGCAGAATTTCAGGATGTTGAGCAATATGCTGCCTGCCGAGGGAGTCACCTCGTCAAACGTCTTGCTCTCTTTGTTGAAACGGTATTTCTTCATCCTTTACCCCCTGCTTCTGGACTTTTGTATCATGTCCTTATACTCTTCGGGAGTAATGTCGGTTGAGAAGAAGTTCCAGGGATTGACGGCATTGCCCCTGTAGATCACTTCATAGTGGAGATGAGGGCCGGTCACACGTCCGGAACTGCCGAGCTCGCCGACCTTGTCGCCCCTCTTGACCCTCTGGCCTTCCATCACGCTTGCGCTCAGAAGGTGGCCGTAGCGGGTCGTGTAGCCGAATCCGTGGTCTACGTCCACTACGATTCCGTAGCCGTAGTAGTTATAGTCGACGCGGACCACCACGCCGTCGCCGGTGCAGAAGATATCAGTGCCGGTAGGGCCGCCGATATCGATGCCGCTATGGAACTTGGCTCCGCCGTTGATGGGGTCGGAACGGTATCCGAAGGGCGATGTCTGCTGCATGCTCTTGGTGGGAACCACGGGATAGATGCTCGGAACGCAGTTGGCCATATCGCCTGCCCTTGCAGAAAGGGCCTGGATGTCGTCGAACGAGAGCGACTGCACATAGGCCTTCTTGGTCAGGATGTCGAGCCTGTTGCGGGTGGTGATCAGATAATCGGCGTTCATGAACAGCCTGAGGTCGGCATAGCGGTCGACCCCGCCGAAGCCGGCGTTGCGCACTGCCTGCGGAATCTCGTCCATTCCGAACACCGAACGGTAGACCACGTTGTCACGCTCCTGCAATTCGCTCAGGGCGGCGTTCTGGTCTTCCATCCTCTCGTTGATTTCGGCAATCGAAGCGAGCATCACCTTGTTCTGGCGTTCGAGGATCGCGGTCTTGGGCGTATTCTTCTTCAGAACGCCGTTCCACAGCCAGAAATAGGTGAAAAAGAAGGCCAGGCCGATCAGCACGACAATGCCGAACCGCGTCCATTTCGTCAGGCTTGACGGGACGTAAAGGTCGTATGACGACGTTTCGGGATTGTATATGTACTGACTTTCTTTGGCCATTGTAACTGGCAAAGTTATATAAATCTGATAAAAATGCTATTTTTGTGCCAAATTATAATAGATATAAGTATTCGTAGATATGACTTCTAAAGAAATCCGACAGGCCTTTCTGGACTTCTTCGCCTCGAAAGGTCACACTATAGTCCCTTCAGCTCCTATGGTAGTGAAGAACGACCCCACCCTGATGTTCACCAACGCAGGAATGAACCAGTTCAAGGACTGGTTCCTCGGCAACGAGCCCGCAAAATACCAGCGCGTAGCCGATTCCCAGAAGTGCCTCCGCGTGAGCGGCAAGCACAATGACCTGGAAGAAGTGGGTCACGACACCTACCACCACACGATGTTCGAGATGCTCGGCAACTGGAGCTTCGGCGACTATTTCAAGAAAGAAGCCATCCAGTGGGGCTGGGAACTGCTCACCGAAGTCTTCAAGCTCGACAAGAGCCGTCTCTATGCCACCGTATTCGAGGGCAGCGACTCTGACGGAGTCCCGATGGACGAAGAGGCAAGACGCGAGTGGCTCAAATATCTTCCCGAGAGCCACATAATCCTCGGCAACAAGCACGACAACTTCTGGGAGATGGGCGACACCGGTCCCTGCGGCCCCTGCAGCGAGATCCACATCGACCTTCGCTCCGATGAAGAGATTGCCAAGATTCCCGGCCGGGACCTGGTGAATATGGACAACGACGAGGTTATCGAAATCTGGAACCTGGTGTTCATGCAGTATGAGCGCAAGGCCGATGGCCACCTGGAGCCCCTCCCCGCCAAGAGCATCGACACCGGCATGGGCTTCGAGCGTCTGTGCATGATCCTCCAGAACAAGAAGAGCAACTACGAGACGGATGTCTTCTCCGGCCTCATCGGCCAGGTGGAAGCCCTCTCCGGCCATAAATATGCCGAAGGCGGCAACGTAGAGGTGGCTATGCGCGTGATCGCCGACCACCTGCGCGCCATCGCCTTCTCCAT
>JAGCFF010000177.1 GCA_017650285.1 Bacteroidales bacterium | reverse complement strand
GAACATTCACAGCGCAAAAGCACCTCTTCTAAAAAGCCGCTAGCGCTACTTGCCATGCGCTGCAAGGCCAAATCTCCTCACAGCGCATCCCAATGTGCCCCACGATGCCCACAGCGCTGCCCCGCCAGGACTGTGAATTTCGGGTTTGCACCCAGCACCCCCACATCCATTCTGTGTTCTGAAAATGGGAAGCCGTCTGTTACGGGACGGGATCGTAGCCGCTGCCGCCCCAGGGATGGCAGCGCAGCAGACGCTTGAGTGCGAGCCAGCCGCCTTTGAGGATGCCGTACTTGCTGATGGCTTCGTATGCGTACTGGCTGCAGGTAGGGGTATATCGGCAGTGGTTGCCCAGATAGGGCGAGATGCACACCTTGTAGAAGCGGATGAGCTTCAGTGCGGGCCATGCGAAGATCTGACGGAGCTTACTCATCGCCTGCAGGTTTTTCTGTGTCACAGTTGGACGCCGTTTCGCTTTCTGCCTCACGCTCAGCCTTTGCGGCAGCTTTCCCGGGAATGGCGGAGAATGCCTCTACTACGGCCTTTTCGATGTCGGCGTACTCCAGCACTTCGCCTACGCGGTAGAAGAACAGGAAATCGGCGCAGAAACCTTCGGGCAGGCTCTGGCGGTTCAGACGTATGGCTTCGCGGATGCGCCTCTTAAGCAGGTTGCGCTTCACAGCCCTTTTGAAACTTTTCTTCGGAACGGACACCGCGAACCGGCAGCCGTCCCCGCAAACGGCCGTTTCCGCGCCGGGCAAGGCGTTGACCTTCCAGAAAACCTTGAACACGGCGTTATAGTGCGTCGAAGAGAGGTTCAGCAGCGCATCGAAATCCTTGCGGAGATGCAGCCTGACGCTCTTGGGATATGACAGTGAAGCCATAGCGCGCGCCCCCCGGCCTTATTTTGCGAAATAATTTGAAAGGGCAGCGGCGATTGAAGGAGATTCGGGAGTCGGGGCCTCGATCTCTATGTTGAGAGAAGCGTCCTTGGCGGCCTTGGCCGTACCTTTCCCGTAAGTAGCGAGCAGGAGGTCTTTCTGGGTGAACTCAGGGAAGTTCTGGAACAGCGACTTCACGTCAGAAGGGCTGTAGAAGACCACCATACCGTATTTCGACAAGTCGACATTCTGCTTGATGTCGCTGCACACGGTGCGCACGAGGATCGCGCTGCCGAAATCGTATTTTGCGTTGGTGAACATTGCCTTGATGTCGGGCCTGAGCGAATCGGTGCACGAGATGAGGAACTTCTCGTTCTTGTGCTTGGTGCCGATGCTCTCCACGAGCGAAGCCGTGGTGCCCTTGCCGAAGAATATCTTGCGCTTGCGGTAGACGATATACTTCTGCAGATACAGCGCAATCGCCTCTGACTGGCAGAAATACTTCATAGTCTCCGGAATGGTGACACGCATCTTCTTGGCCAGGTTGAAGAACGAATCGATGGCTGTGCGGGAACTGAAAACAATAGCCGTGTAGTCAAGGACGTTGACCCTCTGCGAACGGAAATCGTTCAGGGTTACCGGCACGACCTTGAAAAAGGGAATGAAATCGATATCGAGGCCGTATTTGTTGACAAGTTCGGTATAGGGAGAACCCACGGTGGGCGCAGGTTGTGAAATCAAAATCCTCTTCTTGCTATCTACTGTGCTCATAATGAGATAATTGCACTAATCAGTAAGCCTGCTGGCAATAATTCTAGCGCGCAAAGATACAAAAAACAGAAAAAAATAGAAAAACCAGCCTCCAGAAGGTACTTGCAGGCCCTTGCGCAGTACATCAGGAAGCAGCCCGAGAACACCGCGAGGAAGAAGCTCCTGGCGAGCCCGGCATATTCCTGTCCGAAGAACATCGGTATGACGAACGCCGGTATGGCCAGCAGCACCGCGGCCACCATCGTCACCTTCCACGAGTTGCGGATGGTGTCGAAGACGGTGTCGTCACCCTTGTACCAGGCGATGAACTCGAACGCCAGGACCCTGATCAGCAGGAAGGCGATGAACGCCACGCAGAGCCACGACAGGTCCATCCCTGTCCAGCCCCTGTTGAACAGCAGCATCACTAGCACGGGCAGGCACACCACGCAGGCGGTATTGACGGCCGACAGGGAAGTCTGGTTCTCGCAGATGTTCTGGATCTTCTCGCTGCTGCTGAAGAAGGTTCTCAGCGACAGCGACGAGGCCAGTGCTATGCGGTTGAAGAAGAAGATGCAGTAGAAGACGGCCAGCAGCACGAGGATGGTCATAGGCCAGTAGTAGCCCGGCCCCTGCACGGCGGTGTCCTGCAGGAACGCCGCATAGTCAGCGATCTTGGAACTGCCCGGCCAGGCCTCGTCTAATGTCTGCAGGAATATCGTCATCAGTGTCAGTTGCCCCTTTTGGCATTGTATCCCATACCTTTGAGAAGTTCGACCACGCGGTCGCGGAAGTCTCCCTGGATGATGATCTCCCCGTCCTTGGCGCTGCCGCCGACGCCGCATTTGGTCTTGAGCGTCTTGGCCAGGGCCGCAAGGTCGTCGGAAGTTCCCACGAAGCCCGTGACGAGCGTCACCTGCTTCCCTGCGCGGGCACGGCGGTCGATGCTCACGATGAGCTTCTGCTTGGCTGCAGGCAGGGTCTCTGCCTCCGGCTCAGCGGCGGTCTCATACTTGAAATCGGGGTTTGTGGAATACACCACGCCCAATCTGTCTTTCCAGTCTTGCATAGGCAAGTTTCGCAAATTAATACATCCGGAATAATAGGACTGCAAAGTTAGGTATAAAAAAAGTAATTACTAAATTTGCCGTTTTACGGAATCATTTCTGATATGGAAAAAAGGAAGTTCACTAGGATAAACAGAATCATCTCCGTTGTGGTTCTGGCATTCTCAAGTTTCGTATATCTGGCCACCATCGAGCCGACCGTCAGCTTCTGGGACTGCGGCGAGTTCATCGCTTCGTCCTACAAGCTCGAAGTGGGTCACGCACCCGGCAACCCCGTGTTCCAGCTGTTCGCCCACATCTTCACGATGTTCACCAGTCCTGAGCACGCTGCCGCCGCCGTCAACTGCTTCAGCGCCCTGTGCAGCGCCTTCACGATCTTCTTCCTTTATCTGACCATAGTGCATTTCGGCCGCAGGATCATCGAGACCAAGGGCCGCAAGCTCACCCTCGGCAACTCGGTGGCAATCTGGGGCGCCGGCGTGGTTGGAGCGCTTGCCTATGCATTCTCCGACACATTCTGGTTCAGCGCCGTGGAGGGCGAGGTCTACGCTATGTCGTCGATGTTCACGGCGATAGTCTTCTGGGCCATCCTCAAATGGGAGGAAGAGGCCGACGAGGCCTATGCCAACCGCTGGATCATCCTCATCTGCTTCCTCACAGGCCTGTCGATCGGAGTGCATCTGCTGAACCTTCTGGTGATTCCCGTAATCGCCTTCATAGTATACTACAAGCGTCACGAGAACGAGAAGACCTCCCTCTGGAAGTCCTTCCTCATCCTCTGCCTCGGCGGCGTGCTGGTGGCCGTGGTGCTCTTCGGCATCGTGCCGCTGCTGCCCAAGCTGCTGGCTGTCACCGACCGTTTCTTCGTCAACACCCTCGGCTGCCCCTTCAACGTGGGCACGACCGTGATGATGCTTGCCATCTTCGTGGCCTGCTTCTTCCTGCTGGCCCGCTTCCGCAAGAGAAACCGCGTGCTGGCGCACACCATAGTCCTCGGCCTCACCGCCATCGTCATCGGCTACTCCACCTTTGCGATAACGATCATCAGGGCTTCCGCAGGCACTCCTACCAACGAGTACAACCCCCGCAACCCCTATACGCTCATCCGCTATCTCAGCCGCGAGCAGTTCGGCTCGGCCCCCATCATCTACGGCCAGCAGTACACTTCGGTCCTCGAGGCCAAGGAGAGCACCTACTACACTGAGCTCGGCGACCGCTACATCAAGGCCGACAGCCCTCTGTCAGGCAAGTATCCTTCTGGAGCGAAGACCGTCTTCCCGCGTATGTGGAGCACCCAGAGCGCTCTGCACAAGGCTTTCTACGACACCTACACCGACGGCAAGTTCAAGACCAACAAAGTGAGGATGTCCAACGGCGAGTGGAGGAACAACCAGATGCCCTACTTCAAGGACAACCTGCGCTTCTTCTTCGACTACCAGCTGAACTATATGTATTTCCGCTACTTCTTCTGGAACTTTGTGGGCCGTCAGAACGACTTCCACGGCCAGATTCCGGGCGACGTGACGAGCGGCAACTGGGAGAGCGGCATCCGCTTCATCGACGAGGCGCGCCTGGGCAACCAGGAGGTGGCTCCGGACTATCTGGCCCACAACCGCGCCAAGAACCACTACTTCTTCCTGCCGCTGCTGCTGGGCCTCATCGGCTTCTTCTTCCAGCTCAACAGGGACGGCCGCGGCTGCTGGATCAACTTCCTGCTGTGGTTCTTGACAGGCATCGCCATCATCCTCTATCTCAACCAGCCGCCCTACCAGGTGCGCGAGAGGGACTATGCCTACGCCGGATCGTTCTATGTCTTCGCGATATGGATCGGCCTTGCCGTGATGTGGCTCAAGGACCTTCTCGACAAGGTCTTCAAGAGCAAGGAAGAGGAGGAAGGCGTCCGCAAGGGCCTGGTTTCGGCAGGTGTGGCCACCGCCCTCTGCCTCGCAGTGCCGGTGCTTATGGGCTGCCAGAACTGGGACGACCACGACCGCAGCAACCGCTACACGGCCCGCGACATAGCCTACAACTACCTGAACAGCTGCGACCAGAACGCCATAATCATCACCCACGGCGACAACGACACCTTCCCTCTGTGGTATGCACAGGAGGTTGAGGGCATCCGCACCGATGTCCGCGTGATGAACACTTCGCTGCTCGGTATGGACTGGTACATCGACCAGATGAAATGCAAGATGTACGAGTCTGAGCCGCTGCCCATCGACCTTGAGCGCATCGACTACCTCTACGGTACGAACGATTACATTCCGATCGTCCAGGCCATCCAGGGCACACCTGAACTGAAGTTCGTGATGGACATCTTCAAGGACCCGAAGTACCGCCAGGAAGGCTCGCGCGACGGCATCATCATCTCAAAGACCTTCCGCATCCCGGTCAACAAGGAGAACGTCATCAAATACGGCATCGTCGACGAGAAGCATTACGACAAGATACTTGACTACCTCGACGTGACCATCGACGCCAGCGCAGTGGACAAGAGCGAGCTGATCATCCTCGATATGCTGAGCAACTACCAGTGGGACCGTCCCATCTACTACGTGAGCTCGAGCGGCGAGGGCAGCATCAAGAACGCCAAGTATCTCCGCGACGACGGCTTCGCCTACAAGCTGGTTCCGCTCGACTGCAGCGAACTCGAGCCTGCCGGCAGCATGGACGTCGACCTGATGTACGACCGCCTGATGAACGTCTTCCGCTACGATTCGTTCAGCAAGGACTTCCACGTGGACTACCAGAACATTTACACCTTCTCGGCTGTCTGCCCGCTCCGCACCCAGTTCGTCAACACCGCCGAGGCCCTTCTTGCCGCCGGCGAGCGCGACAAGGCCGTGCAGATAGTGGACAAGTGCATCGAGGTTCTGCCGCAGAAGAACTTCCCCTACAACGTGCAGATGCTCCAGAGCATCAACGAATACAGTATGCTCAACCTGATAGAGATCTACCTCCGCTGCGAAGAGAATGAGAAGGCCAAGGCCCTTGCCGAAGCTTTCGTCGACGAG
>JAGCFF010000176.1 GCA_017650285.1 Bacteroidales bacterium | reverse complement strand
CCAGCAGGATGTCAAGCTTGTGTTCAGGCCTTAGTCCTTGGATGGCTTCTGCCCAATCGCGCGTAGACGGGCTTCCCTTTCTTCGACTAAGGCTTTGACTTTTTTTAACAGGGCGTTCTCGGCTTCGAGATACTCGTTCCGTTTGCGGAGCATCTCGAGCTCGTCCAGCTCTGCTTCTGTCCTTTGCCTTTTCTTTTTCATTCTTTTTGGCCTCATTAGTCCGGCTGCCCCTGCTTGTCCATATGCTTTTCGCCAGCGGCGTATTGTATAAGGTGGAATGTCGTACTTCAGAGACGCCTCAGACAAAGATACTCTCTTTTCTTCAATCTCTCGTAATATCTCCATTTTTCGCTCCGGCTCAAGATGTGGCTGATAACTGGGGCGGAGTAGGGCCAACTCACCTCCTTTGAGATACTTTTGACGAACCAACTTTAGCGTGTGAGGATCTGTGTGCAGATCTCTGCACACAAATCTTAAACTCTTGCCTTCATCAAGCATGTGCATTGCCTGGACATACTTCGGGTAATTCTCGTTCTTTTTCATTTACCTCATAGCTGTGTCCAACTTTTGGGGTGCAGATCAATGAGGCAGCAGGAGGATCAAAACAGGCCGATATTGTACTTCCTGCTGCCTCGGTGAGCAGCACGAAACACACAGACCGTCCCTTCTCTCTTCCAACTGTCGTCACTCGTGCAGGGGAGTGTATGAGTGACATCATTTTAGGGCGTTAATGCCGTTAGTCGTGCAGAACTGAGTCGGAGTAACGACACCAAGGCCTACAGCATATCATCGACGTCAGAGGACTGAGACGTCACCCATATCCCTTTCGGGGTTATTCTGCGCGGGGGCTTATCTAAACACCGGTACCTGCGATACAAAGCAGGCAGTTTCCTTATAAAACAAATAAATATGATGTGCTTTTTTTTGACCGGCATCTTTTGTCGGTTTAAATGCCTATCCTTGCCCCTGCGGCAACTTACTGAAACCACCGCCGCCTGACTTAGATATGAAAAACGAAAACACCCTCACCCCCGAGCAGTATGCCATTTACGAAGGCATCGTCAACGAAATCGAGAAGTACCGGGGCCTCTCTCCGGAAGAGAAGGAGGCCTTGATCCTGGACATCGTCTCACGGCCCTACATCGACCTTCTCTGCGACTGGGCCTTCAAACACGTGTTCGGACATCACCCCGAACTGCTGATCCTGCTCCTCAACGACATTCTGCCGGAGAACATCAATAGCCTGACCTATCTTCCCAACGAGTCGGACCGCTGGAAAGGCGACGACAAGGTCGTGATCATGGATGTCCTCTGCGAGACTGCCGGAGGGAAGAAGATCATCGTCGAGATGCAGCAGCAGGACCGCGCCTGGCTGAAAAACCGGATGATGTACTACGGCGCCTCGATGCTCTCCGGACAACTCTCCGCCGGAGACAGCTACGGCTCTCTCAAGTCCGTCTATGTCGTCTGCCTGATGGATTTCAAGCTCAAGCACGACGACGACCGTCTGATTTACGCATACCAGATGCGGGAACGCGAGAGTCACGAACTTTACGGAGAATTGCTGTCCATCTACCTCTGCGAATTGCCGCGGCTCACGGAAACAACTCTTTCGAAGATGAATCCGGTAGAGGCGTGGTTCCATATTCTGAAAAATAGTGCTACCTTTACAGAGATCCCGGAGGATTTGGATCCGCGCCTGAAGCCGGTCATGGAAGCGGCGCGGTCGAAGAAACTCTCCGGCGAGGACAGGATTCAATATTTCAGGGCTATGGTAAGCGAAGAAGACAAGCGTGACATCGCACAGGCATATTTGGAGCGTGGCATCGAACAGGGTCTCGAACAAGGGAAGATCGAGGAACGTCTTGATATCGCCCGGCGTATGCTGTCGCTAGGATGTGAGCCTGAAATCATAGCCCAGGCAACGGCATTTTCCGTAGAAGAGATTAAAAGTCTCATTTAATCTCATTTCCTTGCCGCGAAAGGCATGGCAGCCCCCTCATATGCCTTTCGCCGCCACATTTCCGGCCCAAACCCCGGTTTTCCTGCCACGAAAGGCATGAAATGGCACTCATATTCCTTTCGTGGATTGTGGAATTGTATAATCCCGGAAAAACACGCATATTTGTATCGGATGCATTGATAATTACTTGGCCGATGAAGAAGAAATCTGTCCTTACCCTGCTCCTTGCCGCGCTGGCCGCGTGGCCTGCTCTTTTCTCCTGTACGCAGAAGGAGCCGGAGGCCCTTCCGGAAGGCGACGCCGTCGAGTATCGTTTTGCCATCGCAGAGACCGCTCCGGCCGCCGACCATCAAGTCGTCGCCTCTGACGCCCAACCCCGGGACCCGCAGGACCAGCCCGAACCCGCCACCCGCGCGGTCCTGGAAGACCGTGGCGTATTCTGGGAGCGTGGAGACCGCGTGGGCATTTTCGCCGGCACCGCCGCCTGCACCCCCGCGGACGTAGACGTGACCACCCGGCCGAAGACCATCGTCTTCTCCTCCCGGACACCCCTTCCGGCTGGGACGAACGTCTATGCCTGCTATCCCTACACCGCCGGCACGGAACTCACCGCCGCCAAGATCAGCATCCCCGCTGTGCAGCAAGGCGGCTCCCTTTCCGCCATGCCCATGGCGGGCGTTCCCTTCCAGGTGCAAGCCTCCGACAGCGGCACACAGGGCGTTGTCCATTTCCTCAACCTGGGCGCCGTCATCGACTTCCGCATCTTCTCCGCCAAGTATGCCGGAGAATCCATACGCGCTGTCAGCTTCAAGGTGGATTCCGGAGCCCATCCCGTTTCCGGCGAAGCTACGCTCGACCTCAGCGCCGTCTCTGCCGGAAACGAACGTTCCCTCTCTCTCAACTGGCCGGGGACCGTTCCTGCCACCTCCTCTGTCACCCTCAATCAAGGTGGTATCGTCGCCGCCAGCCTGGAGCAGGCAAGTGCCAGCCACCGCTATATGGTCCTGGCGCCCGGCCGCTACAGCGGTTCCGTCACCGTCACAACCAACGCGGCGACCTACACCTATCCCTTCTCCGACAAGGAATTCCCGCGCAACAGCCTCAAACGCATCAATCTCGACCTTGGCAGCAGCGCTGCGACGCGGGAAGCCTACTACTACCGTATCCAGTCTGCCGACGAAGTG
>JAGCFF010000175.1 GCA_017650285.1 Bacteroidales bacterium | reverse complement strand
AGGATGTCTGCCGGCGCTTTCTTCAAATATGCCTGGGAGAAAGGTGAACTCAGCCTGCTTGGTTCCTATCGCACTTCATATGCCAGGGATGGGCTGGATGCACGTGAATCCCTTGTGGCTACGAATTTAGTACAGGATTCGGCAAAGCATTATGTGAATGCATATGAAGCCGATTTCAAGATACGCAGCACCAACGTCAAGGACCACGAGTTCTATTACGATATCGATGCCTCTTTCGTCAGGTCTGCAAAGGACTTGAAATATCAGTCGCCGGTGTTCGATCCTTACAACTTCTCTGAAACAGCCCTTAACATAGATGCCGAGTTCGGATCGAGCTTCGAAGAGCACAGGATGTATGTAGATGTCCGCAGCCAGAACAACTGGTACGACCAGCTTGGCGGATACTACCTGGGTATCATCGAATTCGCACCTATTTACCGATATTCCAAGGGACGTTTCGACGGCCGTTTCGGAATCCGTTTTAGCAACAGTTTCGCAGGTGACAACAGCACCAGCATCTATCCTGACGTCGATGCGAAGTTCGAACTTGCTGAGAATAAGTTATGGGTCAGGGCAGTTGCCAATGGGGGAAGGAATATAGACAACCTCGGTTTCCACCTCGAGACCGCTCCCTGGCTTATGATGGGGCTCAATGGCGGCCTTCCCGGATCGATACAGACGAATGCCGAACCATTCAAGATGCGTTACACCACCCGGCCGATCGACGCCAAGATTTCTTTCGAGGGCATCATAGGCAGCAGACTAGGAATAAACGTCTATGGAACATATACGTCCTTCAAGGACCGGATGCTGCTTTATTCGGGACAGTTTTATCAGAGCTTACCCTTCGTATATCCTGAGTTCGTAGACTACGCCAAGCTTTCGGCCGGAGTTGAACTGACCTGGACGTCAAAAGATCTGAGGGTGTTCACGTCTGTGCAGGGCAACAAGTATAACAGCGAGTCACCGCTGTTTATGCTGCCCAAGATTGAGAGTCTGTCCCAGATCGAATATAATTTCAAGGAAAGGCTTTTCCTGAGCACTGCTCTCGTAATCCAGGGTGAGCGCGAAAGTATGTTCGGCATACCTGCCTATCTGCCTGCTGTTCCGTTAACACAAGACGGTCAGCGCGGTAAAGTACCTGCATATCTCGACCTCTCGGCAAAGGCTGAGTTCAAGGTCAACCGCTTCTTCTCGGTTTATATCAAGGGCGGAAACCTGCTCAACAAGGAGAACTACATCTTCGCCGGAATCGGCAGTATGCCTATCAACGGAGGCGGTGGAATCTGCATCAATTTCTAGTCAGTTTCCGTCGTAGTTTTTAACTCTTTTTTGTTGATTTCTTTCTGGTCGAAAATCGCTTATAACTCGCGTAATTTTCGTATTTTTACGCGATTTATAAGATAGAAGATTTTTGTATGACTGAGAAAGAAAAAGAAGAAGGCCAGCAGCAATATTCTGCCGACAGCATCCAGGTGCTTGAAGGCTTGGAAGCTGTACGTAAAAGACCTTCGATGTACATTGGCGACATCTCTACCCGAGGTCTCCATCATCTTGTATATGAAGTTGTCGACAACTCTATCGACGAAGCCCTTGCAGGCTATTGCAGCCAGATAGACGTCGTCATCAATAAAGATAATTCCATCACCGTTTCCGACAACGGCCGCGGTATCCCCACTGGTATGCACGAGAAGGAGCACCGCTCCGCTCTCGAAGTAGTACTCACCGTCCTGCACGCCGGCGGTAAGTTCAGCAAGGACAGCTACAAGGTTTCCGGCGGTCTTCACGGAGTCGGCGTATCCTGCGTGAACGCCCTTTCGGACTACCTCAAGGCCGAAATCCACCGCGAAGGCAAAGTGTTCATCCAGGAATATTCCAAGGGCAAGCCGAAATATGACGTCAAGGAAGCCGGCTCGGCCCAGGACACGGGTACCATCATTTCCTTCCATCCCGATCCGGAGATATTCACCGTTACTGTCTACGATTACGACATCCTGGCCACCCGCCTCAGGGAGCTCGCCTATCTGAACAAGGGCGTCAAGCTTACGCTCAGGGACGACCGTGAGGGCAAGGAAGAAGTCGACGAGTCAGGCGAGGCCCACAAGAGGAGTGACGTGTTCTACTCGGAGAACGGCCTCGTGGAGTTCGTGGACTATCTCGACGCCAACCGCGAGAAGCTCACCCAGAAGCCCATCTGCCTCGAGACCAACAAGGTGATTCCCATCGAGATCGCGATGCAGTACAACACCGGCTTCAACGAGAACATCTACTCTTACGTCAACAATATCAACACCATAGAGGGTGGAACCCACCTTTCGGGTTTCCGCCGCGGTATGACCACGACGCTCAAGAATTATGCTGAGAAGAACGGCTTCCTCGAGAAGCTGAAGTTCGACATCGATCCTTCTGATTTCCGCGAGGGTCTGACCGCCGTCATCTCAGTGAAGGTCGCTGAGCCTCAGTTCGAGGGCCAGACCAAGACCAAGCTTGGCAACAGCGAGGTGATGGGAGCTGTTTCTTCCGCCACTTCCGCAGCCCTCGAGGCCTATCTCGAAGAGAATCCCAAGGATGCAAGGCTCATCGTGGAGAAGGTGATACTCGCCGCAACAGCCCGCCACGCCGCCCGCAAGGCCCGCGAGCTCGTGCAGCGCAAGACCGTGATGAGCGGCAGCGGCCTTCCCGGCAAGCTTGCCGACTGCTCTGACAGGGATCCCGCACGCTGCGAGCTCTTCCTCGTCGAGGGAGATTCCGCCGGCGGTACTGCCAAGGTCGGCCGCGACCGTGCTTTCCAGGCCATCCTTCCCCTGCGAGGCAAGATCCTCAATGTGGAGAAGGCTATGGAGCACCGTGCTTTCGAAAGCGAGGAGATCCGCAACATCTACACTGCCCTCGGCGTGACCATCGGTACAGAGGAAGACCCCAAGGCCGTGAACCTCTCCAAGCTCAGATACCACAAGATCGTGATCATGACCGATGCCGATGTCGACGGAAGCCACATCACGACCCTGATCCTCACATTCTTCTTCCGCTATATGCCGGACCTTATCCGCAACGGATATGTCTATCTGGCCACACCTCCGCTCTACCTTGTGCAGAAAGGCAAGCAGCAGGTATACTGCTGGACCGACGAGGAGCGTTCGGCTGCTATCGAAAGGATTGCTGGCGGCAAGGAGTCTGGCGTAAAGGTTCAGCGCTACAAAGGTCTCGGTGAGATGTCTGCCGAACAGCTGTGGGATACTACCATGGACCCTGAAAAACGTATTATGAAGGTTGTCCATATCGAGAACGCAGCCGAGGCCGACCGCATCTTCTCGATGCTTATGGGTGACGATGTTCCCCTTCGTCGCGAATTCATCGAGCAGAACGCCAAGTACGCCAACGTCGACGCATAATTTTGAAATTGGGAAATTAGTTATAACTTTGCATTCCCAACCCAAGGTACCATGGCCGAGTGGTTAGGCACTGGTCTGCAAAACCAGGTACAGCAGTTCGATTCTGCTTGGTACCTCAAAACAAAAGGACTCACGATTGTGAGTCCTTTTGTTTTGAGTACCGTTTCGCCACGGCGATGATGCGCCCCCTGCGCCGACGGCTGAATTATCTGATGGAGCGCTCCAGCTGAAGGAGCCGGAGTTTCCGGTCTGTTCCTGCGGCGTATCCGGTGAGGCTTCCGTCGGAGCCAAGCACCCGGTGGCAGGGAATGATGATCGAGATGGGGTTGTGCGAAACGGCATTGCCCACGGCCTGGGCGGACATCCGATCCAGACCATTCTGCCTGGCGTAGCGCGTGGCAATCTCACCGTATGTCATAGTACGGCCGTAGGGTATGGAAAGCAGAATCTCCCATATCGCTTTGCGGAACGGTGTCGTACGCATCGCCAGCGGTGGTGTGAAGCCCGGAACCTTTCCGCTGAAATAGATGTCCAGCCAGCGGCAGGCCTCATCGAACACCGGCAGTTTCTCTTCCTGTTGCCTGGTGTCAAGGCCATCACCGAAATACTTCTGCCCGTCGAACCACAGACCCGTCAGCGCCTTGCCGTCGCTGGCAAGGGTAATCCATCCCAATGGTGAATGATAATGCCGGATATAGTTCATAGTTTTGCGTAATGGCATAGACGAAAAACAGTTGGCGATACGCAAATGTATTACATTTGCATCATCAAAGGTTTATTTAAATGAAAACATTCACTATCCGGCAGGTGAGGCCAGATGAGGCCGGTGTCGTCCT
>JAGCFF010000174.1 GCA_017650285.1 Bacteroidales bacterium | reverse complement strand
CGTCAAGTGGATCGACGAGGCAGGCCGCAACAAGCTTGTAGTGGGCTCACAGGCCCGCATCCTCTACGCTGACTGCGAAGGCCGCACCAAGATCGCCCTGGCATTCAACGAAGCCATCCGCGACGGAAGGCTCAAGGGTCCGGTAGTCCTCGGACGCGACCACCACGACGTGTCGGGCACTGACTCCCCGTTCCGCGAGACATCCAACATCTATGACGGCAGTCAGTTCACCGCCGATATGGCTGTCCAGAACGTCATCGGCGACTCCTTCAGGGGCGCCACCTGGGTGTCCGTCCACAACGGCGGCGGCGTAGGCTGGGGCGAAGTGATCAACGGCGGCTTCGGAATGGTCATCGACGGCTCCGAGACCTCTGCCCGCCATATCCGCGAGATGCTGTTCTGGGACGTCAACAACGGAATAGCACGGCGCAGCTGGGCCCGCAACCGCGGCGCGATGAACAGTGCCCTGCGCGAGATGGACCGCACCCCGGGACTGAAGATAACTATGCCTAACATTGCTGACGACAACATAATCAAAGACGCCTTGACACTATGACACATAAGATAAGTTTCAAACACCTGTCGCTCGACGGGATAAAAGACATACTAGACAAACACAAGAAACTCGAACTGTCCGAAGAATGCACCTATGCAATAATCCGCTGCCGGACCTATCTTGATGAGAAGATCAAGTCCGTGGGCCGTCCCATATACGGCATCACCACCGGCTTCGGAAGCCTTTACAACGTAAGCATCCCCGAAGACGAACTGGGCCAGCTCCAGCACAACCTGGTGATGTCACACGCCTGTGGCACCGGTGACAGAGTCAGGCCCGACATTGTGCGGCTGATGCTCCTGCTGAAGGTGCAGAACCTCTCCTACGGCCACTCCGGCGCACAGCTCACCACCGTGCAGAGACTGATAGATATGTTCAACGAAGACATACTTCCCGTGGTCTACACCCAGGGTTCTTTGGGAGCCTCCGGCGACCTCGTGCCACTGGCCCATCTCTGCCTTCCCCTCATCGGAATGGGCGAAGTGCTGTACAAGGGTGAAGTGAGGCCTGCCGCAGAAGTATGGAAGGAAAAGGGCTGGGAGCCCATCTCCCTGAAGAGCAAGGAGGGCCTCGCCCTTCTCAACGGCACCCAATTTATGAGTGCCCACGCCATCTGGTGCCTCATCCAGAGCTACCGCCTCAGCAAGTGGGCCGACATCATCGGCGCGCTGTCGCTCGATGCGTTCGACGGCCGCATCGAGGCTTTCCTGCCGCTTACCCACAGGCTCCGCACCCACGAGGGCCAGCTCGACACGGCAGAGCGCTTTATGAGGCTGCTTGGCGGCAGCGAGCTTATCTCCCGCCCCAAGGAGCACGTCCAGGACCCTTATTCGTTCCGCTGCATTCCCCAGGTCCACGGTGCGGTGAAGGACAACATCAAGTATGTACGCTCGGTCATCGAGAACGAGATCAACTCCACGACCGACAACCCCAATATATTCCCCGATGAGGATATGATAATCTCCGCCGGCAACTTCCACGGAGAGCCCATAGCCATTCCTATGGATGCCTTGGCAATCGCTATGGCAGAGCTTTCGAACATCTCCGAGCGCCGCATCTACCAGCTCATCGCAGGCGTCCGCGGGCTGCCGAAGTTCCTGGTGGCCAATCCCGGCCTGAACTCCGGATTTATGATTCCCCAGTACACAGCCGCATCGATCGTGAGCCAGAACAAGATGCTATGCTGGCCGGCTTCTGTCGATTCCATCCCTTCTTCGCAGGGACAGGAGGACCACGTAAGTATGGGTGCCAACTCGGCCACCAAGCTGGTGAAGGTCGTCGACAACTGCGAGACCGTGCTTGCCATCGAGCTGCTGAATGCCGCCCAGGCAATGGAGTTCCGCCGCCCCGCCAAGAGCAGCAAGCTGCTCGAGACCATCCTGGCCGATTTCCGCAAGGAGGTGCCGTTCGTGGACAACGATACCTACCTCTCGCCCCTCATCGGCCGCAGCGTCGAATTCATAAAAAGAGAAAAATATTTCTAAGAGATGAAGACCCTCGTAACTGACATTGGACTGCTCGCCGGCATCGGCACTGAAACGCGCAAGGACGGCGCCGCGATGGGCGAAGTGCGCTGCATCAAGGATGCCTGGCTGCTGCTCGACGGAGATCTGGTTGCCGGCTTCGGCCCTATGTCCGACGGCCTGCCTGAAGGGGCTGACGAAAGCTGGAGCGCCGCCGGAAGGATGGTCATCCCGGCTTTCTGCGACTCGCATACCCACGCAGTCTGGGCAGGCAGCCGCGAGCGGGAGTTCGAAGACAAGATACGGGGACTCAGCTATGCCGAGATAGCCGCGAACGGCGGAGGCATCCTCAATTCCGCGGACCTGCTGCACCGCACGGGCGAAGACGAACTCTTCGAGCAGAGTATGGAGCGAGTGCGCGAGATGATGGCGGCCGGAAGCGGCGCCATCGAGATCAAGAGCGGATACGGCTTGAACACCGAGGATGAGCTAAAGATGCTCAGGGTGATACGGCGCATCAGGGAAGCGGTGCCAGCAGTTGTCAGAGCCACCTTCCTCGGGGCCCACGCCGTGGCGAGGGGGATGTCACGTGATGATTATGTCCGGCTGGTCTGCAATGAGATGATTCCGGCAGTGGCGGCAGAGGGACTGGCGGATTTCGTGGATGTATTCTGCGAGCAGGGCTTCTTCACTGTCGACGATGCCGCGGAGATTCTCGAGACTGCAGCCGGCTACGGCCTCCGTCCGAAACTGCACGCCAACCAGCTTGCCGTGAGCGGCGGAGTCCAGGTCGGAGTGGCTCACGGCGCCCTGTCTGTGGACCATCTCGAGAGAACCACACAGGCCGAGATAGACTGCCTCAAAGGGAGCTCGACTATGCCCACGATGCTTCCTGGAGCTTCCTTCTTCCTGCGCGAGCCCTATGGCAACGCCCGAGGCTTCATCGAAGCAGGACTTGGCGTGGCCCTGGCATCCGACTACAATCCGGGATCCTCTCCTTCAGGCGATATGCGTTTCGTGATGGCCCTCGGCTGCATCCAGATGCGGCTGACTCCGGAGCAGGCCTTCAATGCCGTGACCGTCAACTCGGCCTGCGCGATGGGCGTAAGCGACACAGTCGGCTCGATTGCCGTCGGCAAGCTCGCCAACATCATCGTTACCAGGCCAGGCTTCGACACCCTCGGCAGCCTCGCCTACCTGCACCACACCCCCTTCATCGACAAAGTCATCCTGCGAGGGAAAGCTATCTGAGCTTCTTGAAATTCGGGCGGATTTCGATGAAGAATTCGAAGTTGCGGCCGGGCATCGGACGGTTGAGCACAGATTCGTACTCCTCGTTGAAGAGATTGTTGACGGCAAGCTTGAGCGAGAGTTCCGCAGGCGCAGTGACAAAGCGCTTCTCAAGCACGATGTCATTCATGAAATACGGCAGCACCCTCCCTATCTTCGTCTTGATGTCATTGTCCGAAGTCGTGAAACGCTCGCTGTAATAGCACCACTTGTAGGTCAGCTTCCAGCTCTTGTAGGCCAGCGAACCGTTCACCGAAGAAGAGAACAGCGGCACATAGACCAGCTGCTTGCCGATAGCCTCGTCAGCCCAGTCGGCCGGGTCGCCGTTGTTGATGGAAGGAGTCCAGGAGAACGAACCGTTCAGGTGCAATTGCAAGTCCTTTGAGAACTGCAGGAACCCGCCGGCCTTGGTCTCGATGCCGTAGGCGTGCACCTGCTTGATGTTGCGGGGAGTCCAGTAGCCCTTGAAAGTAGGGATCCATACGATCCAGTCGTCGATGTAAGAGTCGAACCAGGTGACCTCGCCCTCGAGAGAATAACTGTCGTTCCGGGCCGTGGCGAAACTGAAACCCGCATCGTACGAAAGGCCCTTCTCGGGCTTCAGGTCGGGATTGCCGCCCGGCATGAAATAGAGGTCGTTGAGTGTCGGGAAACGGAAGTTGCGGCTGGCGGAAGCCTTGAGCCGTACATTGCCCCTGCGGCTGAGCAGATAGTCGGCATACAGAGCAGGAATCAGCGGAGTGAAGCTGTCGCCGTAGAGCTCCTCCCTCAACGAGGCACTCAGTCCCAGACGCTGGGTAGGCTGCCACTTGGCCGACAGATAGGACAGCATTTCGAAACGGGCCTGGTTGTAGCCGATGGCGATCTTCTGCACATTTCCTTCGATAGTGGCTGACCCGGTGAGAGCAGCCGCATTGCGGTCCTTGCTCTGCACGAAATGCTGGTAAGCCGCGAGCTGGGCAGTCAGCATCCAGTTGCCCGGAAGGAAGAACTCTGCCTCGCTCTGGGCATAGACAGTGTTGATGCGGCTGCGACTCTCCACCATCTGCACCATCTGGCCGTTGCCCTTGTCCTTGATGAAATCGTAGGACTGGCGGGTACCGTTGTATCCGGCCTTCGTATGCACCTTGTAACTGTAGCGTTCGTGGTCCCAGCTCAGCACGCTGCGCAGCGTCTTCTCCCCCTGCTCATTGATGTAGCTCTGGTTGTCACGGTAGTCCACGCTCAGCATAGGCACGCCCCTCGTGCTGGACATAAACCACGCGTTCACCCCGAAGCGGTCGCCACGGCCGGTATTGTAGTATGCCTCCTGCAGCAGGTGGAAATCGCTGATCGCCCCGCAGCGGTTGGTGTCGATCGGATATTTGCCGTCGATCTTCTTGTTGTAGTTGTGGTATGT
>JAGCFF010000030.1 GCA_017650285.1 Bacteroidales bacterium | reverse complement strand
TACTTAACGCAGGCGTTGTGGATGTTGCTCATAATGCCGCGCAGACGCTGGTCGACTTCTTCAGCGCTCCAGCCGAGCCTCATTGAGTTCTGGCTCATCTCAAGACCTGAAGTGGCTACGCCGCCGGCGTTGGAAGCCTTACCAGGAGAGTAGAGGATCTTGGCAGCCTGGAACTTGGCGATAGCGTCGGGAGTGGTAGGCATGTTGGCGCCTTCGACAACGCACTTGCAGCCGTTCTTGAGCAGCATGTCAGCCTCTGCACCGTTGAGCTCGTTCTGGGTTGCGCAAGGCATTGCGATGTCGCATTTCTCGCCCCAGGGACGTGCGTTGGCCACGTATTTGGCAGTCGGATATTTGACTGCATACTCTTTGATACGTCCGCGGAGAACGTTCTTGAGCTGGAATACATACTGAAGTTTCTCAGGGCTGATTCCGTCAGGATCATAGATGTAGCCGTTGGAATCTGACAAGGTCATTACGGTTGCTCCGAGCTCGGTAGCCTTCTTGGCTGCGAACTGTGCCACGTTACCGCTGCCTGAGATGCAGACTTTCTTGCCCTTGTAGCTGTCGCCGCGGGTTGCAAGCATAGCCTCGCCGAAATAGCAGGCACCGTAACCGGTAGCCTCGGGACGCATCAGCGAACCGCCGAATGAGATGCCCTTTCCGGTGAATGTACCTGTGAACTCGTTGCTCAAGCGTTTATACTGGCCGAACATATAGGCTACTTCGCGTCCGCCCACTCCGATGTCACCGGCAGGAACGTCGGTGTCGGGACCGATGTGACGGTAAAGCTCGGTGATGAAGCTCTGGCAGAAACGCATAACCTCCATATCTGACTTGCCTTTGGGATCGAAGTTGCTGCCGCCTTTGCCGCCGCCCATAGGCAGTGTGGTAAGGCTGTTCTTGAATGTCTGCTCGAAGGCAAGGAACTTGAGGATGCTCAGGTTTACGCTTGCATGGAAACGGACGCCTCCTTTGTACGGGCCGATGGCGCTGTTCATCTGAACACGGTAACCTTTGTTGATCACCACTTCGCCTGCATCGTTGACCCAGGGGACACGGAACATTATCACGCGCTCAGGCTCTACGATGCGCTCCATCACCTTAAGCTTCATAAGCTGGGGACTCTCGATGATGTAATCAGCGACGCTCTCTACGACTTCGCGTACCGCCTGGTGGAACTCCGGCTCGCCCGGATTCTTGGTGACAAGTTCATTCATGAAATTGTCTACGTAAGTTTTTGCATTCATAATAACACTTGTTGTTTGGAATTATATAGATTATTCGTCTTTCTTGATTATGGCTTTCCTCGACTGCCCGTCGACGTATATGTACAGAGGCTTCTCGAATGCCACCATACGCAGGTATTCCCCGTCCTTGACGGCCGGCATAGCGTCCAGCACGTCCAGATTCAGGTGGCCTTCGCCGTGACCGGGATCCAGGGAGAGGTAGCCCACGCCCAGGGATGTCACGTTCTGGAAGAAGTGGGTGCCCTGGCTGGCCTCGATGTTGAAATCGGGCAGGGCTGACTCTATTATCACCCTCGCCTCAGAGATATGGTCCCAGCGGACGGGCACTCCGAGCAGAGGATCGGTAGATCCCCAGCGGCCGGTGCCTATCAGGACATACTCCCGGTTGATTTCCTTGAGATATCTGTTGAATTCCCTCAGCTCTTCGGCTATCGCTTCGGTGGTCAGCGGAGAGAACTTGTCGAACTTCATATAGATGACGTGGCTGATGCCGCTCATCAGACCAGTACCCAGTGCAGACGGCGAATATACTATCGCGTCGCTCGTGTCGATCTTGCTCCAGTCGAGCTTCTTGGATTCGTCGTTCTGGATGATGGGCCTTATCTGCAGGAGGTAGAATACGGGCACTTCGCCGGGATCCACGTCCATATTCACTGCAAACTCTATCTCCACGGGGCAGAGAAGCTCCTTCTCTCCTATCGCAAGGATGTCCCTGATGATCTCGGGCAGAGGGAAGGAATTGTACTTGAGGATGCGGTTGAAGGTTATAACCCTGAACGCAGAACCGAAGGGAGCCGCCTCGCTGATGCGGTCGTTCAGATAGTCGTAGTACGAACAGGTATATTTCGCATTGCGGTATTTCTCCACTTCAGTGGTCGAGATGCGGGCGATGTTGACAGCGTCGTTGGTGGAAGCCTTGAAGCTGTTGGGGTTCATATCCAGGGCCATTATCTCGGTCTGGGCCTCTTGTACGGCCAGGGTAGGCGTAGAAGTCTGGAGAACATTGTCGGGATAGGCGGGACAGAAGCGCAGGCTCTTCTCGCCGTCGACGACAGCCTTGCCGAGGCCCATCACGATGTTGCAGACTCCGTCCTCGCACTTCTCGTGTCCTATCGGATACATATTGCGGGAACGGGCGACTCCGGAGAGCGTAGGGAAATAATAGCCGTTGTCCTCGGTGCCGCAGACCTCCTGGATCAGCACGGCCATCTTCTCTTCCGAAAGCACGTTCTGGGTAGACTGGATATATGCGCGCGAAGAGGCGAAGAACACCGATGCATAGACGCTCTTGATGGCGCGGATAAGCATACGGAGCATCTGGTCGTCATCCTCGCAGCGGGGTATCATATAAGTCGAATACACACCGGCGAAAGGCTGGTAGTGCGAATCTTCGAGCTTTGAAGACGAACGTACGGCAAGCGGCCTCGTGCAGGTGACGACGAAGGCTTTCAGCTGGCTGTAGAGATAGGGCGGAACCACGCTGTTGAGGAATTCGGACAGTATGGAATCGTCGTCCATCCTGTCGTCCAGTATGATGTTGCGAAGGCCGTTCAGCTCCAGGAAATCGTCGAAGCACTCGGTGGCGAGCACCACGCTTCTCGGAATCATAACCCTCACGTTCGGATACTTGAAATAGTGGTTGTGCTTGGCAAGGACGCCGTTCATGAAGGCAAGGCCGCGGGCCTTTCCACCGATGGACCCCTCACCTATCCTGGCGAAGCTGATTGCGTCGCTGTAGTGCTCCTCGTCGAACTGCGCCACGATGCCCTGGCCGAGCATACGTCGGTAGTCGTGGAACAGCTTGACCAGCGAGGCACGGTGAGCCTCGGTGGACTCGAAGTCGCTGCTGTTGATGCTTCGCAGCACTTTTGCCAGAGGGAAAAGTCCCCTTGCATACAGCCACTTGGACAGCCTCATCTGCGACAGGTTGTATTCCAGGACATCGTCCGGAACTATCTTGATGAGGTCTTCCATCTGCTGCAGGTCGGCAGCGTGGCCGAAATTCATCGAAGAGCCCTGCGACTCGAATACGAAATCGCCGAAGCAGAACTCCTTGAGGATATATTGCCTCAGGCTTTCGAGAAGGGTCGGGGAATTCTTGGCTATGAAGCCGATGCCCATCTCGTCCGCCACGAGCTTGTATTCTGACTGTGAAGACTGCAGGATGACAGGCATCCAGGGAGTCTGGGACTTCACCATCCTGGCAATCTCGATGCCGGCGTCCTTCTTTTCGTCATAGACCTTGTCGCCGGGCTTGCGGATCATTCCTACGTCGGATATCACGCCGAGGAGGTTGTCCCTGTATTTGTTGTAGAGCTCCACTCCCTCGGCCATATTGGTGGCCAGCAGCACTTTCGGACGCGAACGCTTGCGCATTATCTGCTGGTCCTCGTTGTATGCGTCCTTGATGGACTCGTGGTTCTGGACCAGAAGGATGCGGTAGAGCTCCGACAGGTAGCTGCTGTAGAATCGGATAGAGTCTTCGATGAGCAGGATGGCCTGCACTCCGTTCTCCTGGATGTCGTTGGCAGCGTTGAGCTTGTCCTCCATCAGCTTGATGATGGCTATCAGCAGGTCGGAGCTGCCGTGCCAGCAGAAATAGTTGTCAATGGCCGTGCTTGAAGACTCGTGGATCCTGTTGTAGACTGCTTTGGAGAAGCTGGACAGCACGACTACGGGGAGGCCGGGCCTCAATGCCTTGATTTCTTCTGCAAAAGAGAACACGTCTCCGTCACCGCCTACGTTGAACATGGTAAAAACGCAGTCGAAGTCGTCTTCTGCCTTGAGATGGGCAAAAGCCTCTTCCGTTGTGGTGACGTGAACGAATGTAGGGGGGTTGCTTATGTTGAGTTCGCTGTACTCGCGGTTGATCTGGGTTTCAATATGTCCGTCCTCTTCAAGGATGTATTCATCGTAGCTGCAGCAGACAAGAAGGATCTTGCGAATTCGGTACTGCATTAGCTTATCTGGCTGCTGCTCAGCGAAATTCAGATGTATGACATTATCCAGCTCCATGTTCATCGGCAAAGGTATATATTTTTATAAAAACGCTTTTGTTGTGATTTTTTTGGATATATCGCAAATATTGATTATAATTATAAAATATTCAAGGCTTAATTGTATAACATTTTAAACAAAAACAAAAGTTATCAAATATCATGAAAGTATCTGAAATAATGACCGGACTTGAAAAAAAATACGGTCATGAGCAGGAATATCTGCAAGCGGTACGCGAGGTGCTTGAATCTATCGAAGAAGTCTACAACCAACACCCCGAATTCGAGAAAGCAAAAATAGTTGAAAGGATCGTGGAGCCCGACAGGATCTTCACTTTCCGCGTCGTCTGGGTTGACGACAAGGGCGAAGTCCAGACCAATCTTGGATACCGCGTCCAGTTCAATGCAGCTATCGGCCCCTACAAAGGCGGCCTCCGCTTCCACAAGGCTGTTACTCCTTCAATGCTCAAGTTCCTCGGTTTCGAGCAGACATTCAAGAATGCCCTCACCACCCTTCCTATGGGCGGCGGCAAGGGCGGCAGCGATTTCGATCCGAAAGGCAAGTCTGACGCCGAGATTATGCGTTTCTGCCAGGCTTTCATGCTTGAACTGTGGCACAACATCGGTCCTGACACGGACGTTCCCGCAGGTGACGTAGGTGTGGGTGGACGCGAGATCGGATATCTCACCGGAATGTACAAGAAGCTCGCCCGCGAATACAACACCGGCGTGCTTACCGGCAAGGGTATGACCTGGGGAGGAAGCATCCTCCGTCCCGAAGCCACCGGTTACGGTGCTCTCTACTTCACCAACCAGGTGCTCAAGACCGCAGGCAAGGACATCGCAGGCAAGACCATAGCCCTCAGCGGCTTCGGCAACGTAGCGTGGGGCGCAGCCAAGAAGGCCACCGAGCTCGGAGCCAAGGTGATCGCGATTTCAGGTCCTGACGGCGTATGCCACATTCCCGACGGCATCACCCCGGAAATGATCGACTATATGCTTGTGATGCGTTCTTCGAACCGCGACATCGTTTCGATGATGTCAGAGAAGTTCCCGGACAAGGCATTCTTCACTCCCGGCAAGAAGGCGTGGAGCATCAAGTGCGACATCGCACTGCCCTGCGCATTCCAGAACGAACTCACCGGCGAGGATGCGAAGGAACTGCTTGCCAACGGCACCTGGTGCTGCTGCGAGGTTTCCAATATGGGCTGCCGTCCCGAGGCCATCCACGAGTTCCAGAAGGCCGGAATCCTGTTCGCTCCGGGCAAGGCTGTCAATGCCGGCGGCGTAGCGACCTCAGGCCTTGAGATGACCCAGAATGCAAGCCACATCAGCTGGACTGCCGACGAGGTGGATGCCAAGCTGCATCACATTATGTCGTCTATCCACGAGCAGTGCGTGAAATACGGAAGGAAGCCTGACGGAACCATCGACTACGTCAAAGGCGCCAACATCGCCGGCTTTATGAAAGTCGCTACCGCTATGCTGGAGCAAGGCACGATCTAAGTCCTGATTCAGAACATAAAAAAAGCTTCCTGCAAGGGAAGCTTTTTTTATACCGTCGTCCTGCGCCAGAGCCACGCGGCCTCCTGTTTCGAGAGATATGGCTTGAGGGTGTTGTAGACGTGCTCGTTGTAGCGATAGAGCCACTGCTCTTCCTTGTGCGTGAGCAGCTTGAAATTGACGGGGCGCATATCGATCGGGACAAGCGT
>JAGCFF010000173.1 GCA_017650285.1 Bacteroidales bacterium | reverse complement strand
TTGTACTGCGGCACTTCCACCTCCTCTCCCGCTATCAGTTTCATAAGGTCCGACTGCAGGTATGCGTGGTCGACGGTGTCGAAATTGTCGAAGTCATAGCTGCCGTCGGGCAGTTTCGGGGTCTCCACCCTGTTCACGAAATAGTCGTCGGTGGAGAACGAAATCGGCCTCAGGCCGCAGGCCATCAGCTGCACGCTCAGACGCCTGCAGAAGGTACTCTTTCCGCTGCCCGTAGGCCCGGTGATGAGCACCACCCGCACCGGATCCTTCGAGTAGAAGCGTCGCTCGATCTCCTCTGCTATCTTGACGATCTTCTTCTCCTGCAGGGCCTCGGCTATCTGCACCAGGTCGGAAACCTTGCCTTCGAGGCAGGCCTTGTTCACGTCGCCCACATTGTCGAGCTTCATTATGCGGTTCCATTTCTGCATCTCCGAGAAGACCTCGAAGGTCTTGGGCTGCGAGAAGAACGGAGCCAGGGACTCGGGGTGGTGACGGTCGGGGACGCGGAGCAGCATTCCGCTCTGGAAGAAGCTGAGCTCCCATTTCTTGAGATAGCCCGTGCTCGGAACCAGCGCGTCATAGAAGAAGTCCGCGGTGCCGTCTAGGGTATAGTAGCCGATATAGATGTCGCCGCTGGTCTCCAGCAGCTTGACCTTGTCTTCGTAGCCGAGCCTGCGGAAGAGCTCGATTGCCTCAGGCACCCTCACCTCGTGGCGGTAGAAAGCGATGTTGCGGGCCACGAGCTTCTTCATCCTCGAATTGATCAGCTTCACGTCGGCGGCTGTCAGTTCCGTACCGTCGCCCTTGTCGACCAGGCAGTAATAGCCCTTGGAGATGGGACGGCGCAGAACCACCTTGCATTTAGGGAAGATGTCCCTGGCAGCCTTGCAGACCAGGAAGCAGAGCGAACGGCAGTAGACGTTGCGGCCGCCGTAGCTACGGTAGTCCAGGAACTCGACTTCCTTGTTGTTGAACACGGCATATTTCAGCCCTTCCGCCACGTGGTTGACCTTGGCGGCAAGGATGTCATAGGGCTTGTCGAATTCGAATTCACGGGCCATCTTCAGGAGCGTGGTGCCTTCCTTGAAGCTCTTCTTGGTTCCGGTGTTCTTGCAGAAAACTTCTATCATAGCTGTCGAATAAAGCTACATCACCACACCGTAGAGCAGTATCCCCACTCCGGCTGCGGCAAACATTACATATATCGGATTGACTTTTTTCCAGACTGCGTAGAAACTTGCCAGGCAAATGATTACGCTGCTCCAGTGAAAGAATGTCTCGCGGTTGATGAACATAATCGCGGCTGCGGCGATCATACCGACAAGCACAGGTCTCATCCAGGTCAGCGCGCTGCGCATATACCTGTTGTTCCTGACGCTGCGGTAGAATATCACGAGGGCCAGCATTATGGTCATCGGCGGAAGGCAGCAGGCAACCGTGGCGAGTAGGGAGCCCCACACGTTGCCGGTGACGGTATAGCCCACATAGGTCGCGCAGTTGATGGCGATCGGGCCGGGAGTCATCTGCGAGACGGCCACTATGTCGGCGAACTGGGCTTCGGTGATCCAGCCGCGCTGGGTCACTATCTCGTTGCTTATAAGGCTTATCATAGCATATCCGCCACCGAAGCCGAAGAAGCCGATCTTGAGATACGAGAGGAATAGCTGCAGATAGATCATTGCGTCAGCTCCTCCTTTTTACCGGCGCAGCAGAGCACGATGCCCAGCACGGCGCCGAAGATCAGCATATATATCGGGGAAAGCCCCGTGAAGCATATCAGGGCTAGGGCGGCGAAGCCCAGCACCATCTGCCATACGTTCATCTTGACGAGCATCTTCACGCACGGCACTGCGATCAGCCCCACCACGCAGGGACGCAGCCCCTTGAAGGCGGCTGCCACGATCTCGTTGTCGCGGATGCCCGTGAGGAAGATTGCCACCACGAGCATAATGCAGAAGGTCGGGACCACAAGCCCGGCCACGGCGAAGAACGCGCCCCAGAAGCCCTTCATCCTGTAGCCGACGAAGACGGCGGTGTTCAGGGAGAACGGACCGGGCACAGACTGGGCCAGCGTGAACTGGTCGCGGAAATCTTCAAGCTCGAACCACTTGCGCTTGTCGACTATCTCGTGCTCGATCACGGGCACGATGGCGTAGCCGCTGCCCAGCGTGAAGGCTCCGATCTTGAAGAAAATCCAGAAAAGCTCCCAGAGACGACGCATTCAGCTTACTATTTTCTTTCGTCGGGGACTACGGTATACATCGTGTGTCCGTCTGGCGTATGTTTTTGTTTTTCAAACAGTTGAGATAATGTAACAAAAGTGTAACCCTGCTCCAGCAGCTGCGGAATGGCCTCGTCGAGGGCTTCGACGGTGGCTTCGTTGCCTTCGAAGTCGTGAAGCAGATAGACAGCTCCCGGCTCGGCACTTTCGAGGATGCCGTTCAGGCGGGCTTCCTTGCCTACAGAAGACACCCAGTCCTGGCAGCCCTTGCCGCAGATGAATGTAAGGTCTATCCAGTCATACATATCGGGCTTCACGTTAATGTACGGAGGCCTGAAGAACTTGGGACGCGTGCCGGTGATCTTCTCTATCATATCCGAAGTGGCTTCTATCTCCTCCTTCACCTGGGCTTCGTCCAGACGGGACATCTGGGTGTGGGTGAAAGAATGGTTGCCTATCTCGCAGCCCATCTTGACGGCTCTTTTCATATTCTCGGCCGTCTCGTCATTGATGTTGCTGCCGATCACGAAGAAAGTGGCGGGGACATCGTATTTTTCAAGGATGTCCAGCATTGCAGACTCTGTGGTCAGATTGGGACCGTCGTCGAAGGCGAGGGCCAGATATTTTGCAGGTTCCTTGGGGGTGCAGGCCAGAGTTGAAGCGGCAAGGCACACCAAAGTGCAGACACTTGATACTATTCTTCTCATAACGCTTAGCATTTAAAACCTTTAAAGTTAATCAAAATAATTATCTTTGTCCGCACGAACAATAACAGAAAAGTCAGATGCCTACAATCTCCAACCGCGGCAAAAGGATGCCCGAATCCCCGATTCGCAAGCTTGCCCCTCTGGCCGAACAAGCCAAGTCAAGAGGCACCAAGGTCTATCACCTCAATATCGGCCAGCCGGACCTTCCGACTCCCCAGGTCGCGATAGACGCCATCCGCAACATCGACCGCAAGGTGCTGGAGTACAGTCCGAGCCAGGGCTATCGCAGTTACCGTGAGAAACTTGTGGGCTATTACAAGAAGTTCAACATCAACCTCGACGCGGAGGACATCATCATCACTACCGGCGGTAGCGAAGCTGTGCTGTTCGCGTTCATGTCGTGCCTGAACCCCGGCGACGAGATCATAGTTCCGGAGCCCGCCTACGCCAACTATATGGCTTTCGCAATCTCTGCCGGCGCCGTCATCCGCACTGTCGTGACCACCATCGACGAAGGTTTCTGCCTGCCGAAGGTCGACAAGTTCGAGGAGCTCATCAACGAGCGCACCAAGGCTATCCTCATCTGCAACCCCAACAACCCGACGGGTTACCTCTATTCGAGGGCCGAAATGAACCAGATCCGTGACCTTGTAAAGAAATACGACCTCTACCTCTTCAGCGACGAGGTATACCGCGAGTTCATCTACACCAACTCGCCCTACATCAGCGCCTGCCACCTTGAAGGCATCGAGCAGAACGTGGTGCTCATCGACTCCGTTTCGAAGCGCTACTCCGAGTGCGGCATCCGCATCGGCGCCCTCATCACCAAGAACAAGGAGCTGCGCAAGGCCGTTATGAAGTTCTGCCAGGCCAGGCTGTCACCCCCGCTCATCGGCCAGATTGCAGCAGAGGCCTCGCTGGACGCTCCCGAGCAGTACGGCATCGACACTTATGAGGAATATGTCGAGAGGCGCAACTGCCTGATCGACGGGCTCAACAGGATTCCCGGGGTCTACTCCCCCATTCCTATGGGCGCTTTCTATACCGTGGCAAAGCTTCCGGTGGACGACGCCGAGAAGTTCTGCGCCTGGTGCCTGACCGATTTCACTTATGAAGGAGCCACCGTGATGATGGCCCCGGCAAGCGGCTTCTACACCACCCTCGGCCTCGGCCGCAACGAAGTCCGCATAGCGTACGTCCTCAAGAAGGACGACCTCAAGCAGGCCCTCGTCGTCCTGCAAAAAGCTCTCGAAGCCTATCCGGGAAATACCGGCAAATAACTATACTATGGAAATACTTGACAACAACATCAGCGAGAGAAGCTGGGTGGCAGCTCTTCTCCTCTGCATCTTCTTCGGCGCATTCGGTGCACACCGCTTCTATGTTGGCAAGATCGGCACAGCCATCCTGATGCTCGTCACTCTGGGCGGCTTGGGAATCTGGGTCCTCGTCGACCTCATCATTATCATCTGCCAGGATTTCAAGGACAAGGACGGCAAAATCCTCAAGAATCAGTAGCAGTCTTTCCTTTCTAATTCTGCTGCCCTATGGACAACGTCAGCCAAAAACTGTCCTGGCGCGAGCGCATCGGTCTCGGAACCGGCGAACTTGCGCAGAATCTTATCTACCAGACTGTCAGCATCTGGCTGCTGTTCTTCTATACCAACGTTTACGGTCTGAAGCCTGAAACGGCCGCTGTGATGTTCCTCGTGGTGCGTTTCATCGACATCCTGTGGGATCCGGTCGTGGGCGCCTTCGTCGACAAGGCCAGTCCCAGATGGGGCAAATACCGTTCGTGGCTCATATTGGGCGGCATCCCGCTCGCAGCATTCGCCATTCTCTGTTTCTGGAACGGCTTCAGCGGGTCACTGCTCTATGCCTACGTGACATATGTGGGAATGAGCATGTGCTTCACGCTCATCAACGTTCCCTACGGCGCCCTGCAGTCGTCCGTCACGCGCGACACCGAGGAGATCACCATACTGACCACGGTGAGGATGCTGTTCGCCAATTTCGGAGGACTCGTCATCAAGACCCTCCCCCTGGTCATCGCTATCTTCGCCCCCAGGGTCCTCAATCCGGAAACGGGAAAGATGGAGGTGGTCTACAACACTCCAGAGGCCGGGACTGCCTGGTTCATCACAATGGGCATCTTCGCCCTCGTGGGCCTGGCACTCTTCTTCATCTGCTTTGCAGAGAGCAGGGAGCGCATCGCGATGGACAAGTCCGACACCGAAAAGGTCAAGGCCAGCGACCTGTGGATGGAGCTCGTGCGCAACCGTCCCCTTCGCGTGCTGTCGATATTCTTCATCGTGGCTTTCACCACGATGAGCATCAGCAACGCCGCCGACTCCTACTTTATGACATACAACATCCAGGCGACCCCGCTGATGACCACTGTATTCATGTGGCTCGGCACTATCCCGGCGTTCATCTTCCTGCCGCTGGTTCCCGCCATCAAGAAGAGGACCGGAAAGAAAGGCCTCTTCCGCCTGTTCCTCGGCTTCGCCATCCTGGGTATGCTGCTGATGTATCTCTTCGTTTCCGCCCCGTCGCTCAAGAACTGCTTCCCGCTGCTCTGCGTAGTCCAGTTCTTCAAGAGTTCGGGCGTGCTGGTGGCTACAGGATATATGTGGGCCCTCGTGCCCGAGACCGTCACCTACGGTGAATATCAGACCGGCCGACGGGTGGCAGGAATCGTCAACGCCATAATATGCATATTCATGAAGGCGGGCATCGCGCTCGGCGGAGTCGTCCCCGGGCTCGTGCTTTCCTGGGTAGGGTTCAACGCCTCTCACCAGGCCCAGACCCCGCTTGCCGAGCAGGGCATCCTCTGGCTCGTCACCCTCATTCCCGCCGCATTGTATCTGCTCTCCATCTTCATCATCGGCAAGTATGAGCTGACCGACTCCAAGATGGAGCAGATAAACAAAGAAATAACCGAAAGAGAGCTATGCAAATGACTTCCGACAGCGACAAGATAACCCGCGACTATTTCGATTCGCTCCTGCTTGAAACGCGTTATGTGGATTCTGCGGTTCCGTCCACCGGATTCACGCTTTTCGGGGAGACGTTCGACACACCCATTATGACTGCGGCCCTCTCCCACCTCGGCAACACTGCCGCTGACGGGATGGTAACCTATGCCCGGGCCGCCGCCCTATGCCACGCCGTCCACTGGGTCGGTATGGGAGACGAAAGCGAGCTGGAAAGCATCCTTGCCACCGGCGCCCGCACCGTCAAGATCATCAAGCCGCACGCGGACAACGCAGTCGTATTCCAAAAGATCGCCCACGCCGTCAAGGCAGGATGCTTCGCGGTTGGTATGGACGTGGACCACTCGTTCAACTCAAACGGAGGCTACGACAGTGTCTTCGGCCTGCCGATGAAGGCCAAGTCGACGGAGGAGCTTGCGGAGTTCGTGGCTGCCGCCGGCATTCCTTTCATAGCGAAGGGCATACTCAGCGCACGCGATGCGGAGAAGTGCCTGAAGGCCGGATGTGCCGCCCTGGTGGTGTCGCACCATCACGGGATGATGCAGTACAGTGTCCCGCCTCTGATGGTGCTGCCAGACATACTCTCCGCAACCGGCGGAAGCGTTCCGGTTTTCGTGGATTGCGGCATCGAGAGTGGTATGGACGCCTACAAGTGCCTTGCCCTGGGAGCCACTGCCGTGTCGGTGGGCCGTCATCTGATGCCTCTCCTCAGGAAGGGGCCGGAAGCGGTCGCCGCAAGGATGTCCGAGATGACCTCGGAGCTTGCCGGAGTGATGGCACGCACGGGAGTCAGGTCTCTTGCCGAAATGGATCCGTCTGTCATTCACAGGAGGGCTTTCTGATGTATCTTGGCATCTCATCTCCTCTGGAGCACGCTTCTCCCTCCGAGTGGGCCGCCAGGCACAGGGCGCTTGGCCTGAAGACCGTCGTCTTCCCTGTCTGCTGCCTGGACGGGGAAGAAACCATATCCGCCTACAAGAAAGCTGCTGACGACGCCGGGCTGGGCATTGCCGAGGTCGGGGTATGGCGCAACACTCTGGCGGCAGATCCCGCCGAGCGCAGGAAATGGATCGAATATGCCGCCGGGCAGCTGCGGATGGCTGACGACATCGGTGCCGCCTGCTGCGTGAATGTGGTGGGCACGCCTTACGGGCCGCGCTGGGACGGCGGTTACCGCGACAATTTCAGCGGGGAGCTGTGGACGATGGCGGTGAAGATGATACGCGAGATCATCGACTGCGTAAAGCCCATGCACGCCAAGTTCTGCATCGAGTCGATGCCCTGGATGATTCCGGACAGTCCGCAGGCCTGCCTCCGGCTGCTGGAGGATGTGGACCGCCCTGAATTCGGAACCCACCTCGACGTGGTCAATATGATTACTTCGCCCAGGCGCTATTTCTACAACGACGATTTCCTCAGGGAGTGTTTCTCGGTGCTGAAGGGAACCATCTGCAGCTGCCACCTGAAGGATATCAGGCTGAAGGAGGAGTATACCTTCCAGCTTGAGGAGACGGCGTGCGGCTCGGGCTCGCTCGACCTGGAACTCTATGCCGGCCTGGCCAACGCGGAGAATCCGGATATGCCGATGATCGTCGAGCATCTCTCCTGCGACGAGGAATACCTGGCCAGCGTGGAATATGTCAAGAACAGATTGAAAGACTATTTATCATAAATGAATGCTATGAGAAAGTTTATCTGCCTGTCGGCCCTGGTGCTGACCGTTATGGCTGCCTGCAGCCCTGTCAAGGATGTCGAGGTCGGACCTTATACCGTGTCCGTCATCAGCAAGAACGTCTACCATATCCAGGATTACAACAGTTCCAATCCTGCCGGCGAGACTTTCGATGCTGACGGCACTCTCACCCATTTCAACAACTGCTCGGACATCTACCTGCTCGTGGGCAGGAAGGAGGCTCTGCTCATCGACCTGTCCAATGCCATAAACTGGGCTGACAATGCTGCCGAGTCGCTCCGTTCGCTGGTATTCGAGCGCACCCAGGGCAAGCCTCTCACCATTACCTTCACCCACAATCACGGGGACCACACGGGTATGCTCCCGGCGTTCATCGACGATCCCGACGTGAAGTTCGCGTTGCCGCGCGTCGATATGGCCCGTCTTGCGCAGCGCTATCCGGATGTCGACCACCGTTTCTTCGACGAGGGCGAAGTCTTCGATCTCGGCGGCATGAAGGTGGAGGCCATCGCTGTACCCGGCCACACTGCCGGCTCGATGGTCTATCTGATTTCGGGGCAGGACATCCTGTTCACCGGAGATGCCATCGGCTCGGGCCACGGAGTGTGGATCTTCAATACCGAGGGTTTCAGGAATTATGTCGACGGCGTTCCGCACCTGATCGCTGCGCTGGAGGCCCGCGACGTGGATTTCGGCAAGCTGAGGATCTATGGCGGCCACTATTGGCAGAAGGACTGGCTGGACCTGCCTGAGGGCACTGAGCTGGGCAACGAATACCTGCGGGATATGCAGACTGTCGTGAATGAGATCGTGGCCGGCACTGCCGCCACGGAACCGTCGAACCTCGGACGCCAGGGCCTCGACACATACTTCCGCCACGGCCAGGCCATCGTCACCTGGAGCGCCGAGCAAGCCGCCCAGTTCCGCTCCGCCGAATAGCCAAGGTATCGTGCGGCTGCTGCCGCAGGACGAGCAGATTCATTCGTGAAACGACTGACTGTCACTGCCGCCGTGTCACAGACCTGACTTGCGGCGACCTCCGTTCGCTGACGCTCACTCCGACCCTCCCATTGTGCATTACTGGGGCACTGCCCCAAACCCCGCCGCTCTGGCCTGCTATCAGCACATACCTGCCCACACGGCCTCCGCTAGCGGCTGCAGCCGCCAGTTCGACCTGCTGCGCGATAACTCGTATCCAACGGGCCCCTCCCTCTTTACTTCCGAGGGC
>JAGCFF010000172.1 GCA_017650285.1 Bacteroidales bacterium | reverse complement strand
TCTCGCACCAGGTGCCGCTCAGGTCGATGACATTGTAGGGGCCTTCCCACATCACGAGGTCTTTGGAGCGGTACTGACGTCCGCCTGAACTGGTGAGGTAGTAGGTCTTGGTGGCCTCGTCAGCCAGGATGAACGGGTCGCTCATCGACAGGTCGTTGAAATGCACGGTGCGGATGCGGTTCTGCTCCTCGCGCATACGGCGCATACGCTCGGCCATGCCTGTGGTGTCGCGCGGAGCGTTGGGAGTGGCGGAAATGTTGCCTCCGAAATTGCGCTGGCCGGGATCCGCCCTGGGCGCCTGTTCTACGGGTTGTATTTCTTTCTTGACAGGGGTGCAGTCAACCTGCTTCTGGTTGCAGGATGAAATGACAGCCGTAAGAGCGAGTGCTGCCACGGCGAATTTCAGTAATTTCATAGTTTGCTGTATTAGGTATTTTATACAAATATAGTAACTTAGGACATCATTATTTCGATATGGCCCATTTTTTCAGATCCACTTTCTTTATGGCCGTCCTGCTTGCTCTTTGCGCTCCGGCCACTGCACAGAGAACGGTCAGCGTACTTCAGATTCTCGATGTCAAGACCGGCTCCGTGACCACAGTCCAGGAATTCCCTTATCTCATCGAAGCGCCCAACTGGACGGTCGACGGGCGATGGCTTGTCTACAACAGCGGCGGAAAGATCTACAGGATCTCTCCGGACGGCGGAGAGCCGACGCTGATCGACACCGGCGAAGTGGAAGGCTGCAACAACGACCACGTCCTCTCTGCCGACGGAAGGCAGCTGGCAGTCAGCGGTTCTTCGAGGTCCCAGCGCGGCTCCAGGATCTATGTGCTGCCCCTGGAAGGCGGCACGCCGAGGCTGGTGACGCCCCAGTCGCCCAGCTATCTCCACGGCTGGAGCCCTGACGGAAAGACCCTGTGCTACTGTGCCCTCCGCGACGGAGAATATGATATCTACACGATTCCGGCCGAAGGCGGACAGGAGACCCGCCTCACCACCGCAGAGGGCCTCGACGACGGGCCCGAATACTCTCCCGACGGGAAATATATATGGTTCAATTCGGTCCGTTCCGGGCTTATGCAGGTATTCCGGATGAAGGCCGACGGTTCGCAGCAGAAGCAGATGACCTTCGACGACGACCTGAACTCCTGGTTCCCCCACGTATCTCCCAACGGAAAGAACGTGGCCTTCATAGCATACCACAAAGGCGACCTGCAGCCCAACGAGCACCTGGCCAACAAGAACGTAGTCCTCAGGGTTATGACTTCTAAGGGCAGGAAGCTCCGCACCGTACACACTCTCTTCGGAGGACAGGGAACCATCAACGTCAATTCCTGGGCTCCTGACTCACGACGGCTCGCCTTCGTCAGCTACCGTCTCGAAAAGGAAGCCCACATCTCCATTTTCTGCGACCATATCGGAACTATGGCCTCCCAGGAGAAGATATCTTTCGCCGAAGCCGCGAAGCAGATAAAGGACGCAGGCTGCCACGGGGCAGACGTGAGGGTGCTGCAGAATCCCGAACATCTGCGCATCCTTGACAGTCTTGGATTCGAGCACGCCAGCGCCATCACCGACATCGACTACGGCAGGGAAGGCTGGGAAAAGGTGGAGGAGCAGACCATCGCGTTTATGAAGGAGCACGACTTCAGCAGGGTGCTGATAGTTCCAGCCCTGATCAGGGAAGGGACCGACGAGGCCGGAGTGGCTGCCATCCGCAGCAGGATAGCCGCATTTGCAGCCAGGCTTTCGGCGCAGGGCCTTGATCCCCTGGTGGAGGACTATGACAATCCCCGGTCGATATGCTACAATACCGCCCGCCTCGATGAACTGTTCGCAGTCACTCCTGATCTCGGGCTCGTGTTCGACACCGGCAATTTCATCTACTGCGGGGACGATACGATGGAGAGCCTTGCCCATTTCCAGGGCAGGACCCGCCATTTCCATCTCAAGGACAGGGCTGCTCCCGACAATATGACCTGCGTGCCGATAGGAACCGGATGCGCTCCCATCGAAGAGACCGTGTCCAGGATGGTGAAAAGCGGTTATGACGGCTATTTCACCGTGGAGCAGTACGGCTCGAGGCAGATGCTCCAGGACTGCCTGGTTTCCATCAGGAATATCCGCGGATACATCCGTTCAGCACGCTAGTCGGCAGGACTCACTTTTCAAGAAGGCTTTGCACTATGCCCTGCATCGAGGCATATTGCTTCTCCATACTGCGCAGCAGCGCCATCTGCGAGCGGGTGCGCACCAGGTTGTGCTCCGGATATCTGATCTTGTAGTACCTGTCGCCGTCGATGTAGTCCATCAGGAACCTCAGGACCTGCTCATATGTGATGTAGAGCGGTGCGAAGGCCAGCCATTCCTTCTCTGAAGGGGCGAGCGTCTGCCTGCGCTGCGACAGGTAGCCGTCCATATATGCCTCGTACATATCCAGCCTCAGGGCGACCCTGGCGTAATCCGGATCGTCCTCGACGGTGGCGTTGGCATAGGAGCGGATGGCATCGCCCACATCGTTGAGAGAGGTGCTGCTCATCACCGTGTCGAGGTCTATGGCGCAGAGCACTTCGCCGCTGCGGCTGTCGAAGAGGATGTTGCTGAGCTTGGTGTCGTTGTGGGTCACGCGCAGCGGCAGGGTGCCGTCCTCCACCATCTTCCAGAAGCCGAGCATCTCAGCGCGGCGTTCCTCCACGAAGTCGATTTCCTCCTGTACGGAGCCTGCTCTCCGGCCCAGGTCGTCGCTTAGGCTGCCGTCCCACTGGGTGAAGCGCCAGCGTATGTTGTGGAAGCCTTTGATGACTTCGGCCAGCGGCCTGTCGAAGTCCGACAGCAGAGCCTGGAAACGGCCGATGCCGATGCCGCCCTGACGGGCCATTGCGGGAGTCGCGGCGACATCGTAAGTGACCGTGTCTTCGATGAAGAGACACACCGCCCAGTACTCGCCGTCGCCGTCCTGATGGTAGAGCCTGCCGTCTTTTGCAGGGATGACTGTGAGCGTCTCGCGCAGCGGGTCTTTCACCTTGCGCTTTATGTGTGCGGTGACGGCAGCGATGTTGTCCATCATCGCCGGGACGTCAGGAAATACGTTCTTGTTCTTGCGCTGCAGGATGTATCTGAAGGGGCCGTCGGTGTCCACGATGAAAGTGTCGTTGATGAAGCCTTCTCCGAGGGGCCTGACCCCGGTTGCGCGCCCTTCGACGGCGAAGCGGCCGATTATGTCAAGCAGGTCTGCCATATCACTTTGCGAAAGCGTATGAGAATCCGTCGATCCTGTCCCAGGCGCCGCGGGTGAAATCCGGGACTTCCACGGGCGCACCTCCGTGTTCCATCGAAATGGCTGAGAGCTCGCTCACGCAGCACCACTCGGCGAGGTCATAGACATCCATATCCAGGGGAAGTCCGTTGCGCAGGCAGTAGATGAGGCGGTAGTCCATAATGAAGTCCATTCCTCCGTGGCCGCCGACTTCCTTTGCGAGGGCTTCCAGCTCCGGGGTGAGGATGGGGCTGCGGTGCTGCTCCATGAACTCGCTGAGCTCTTCGCCCGAAAGGGTCTTCTCGCCTTCGAGCCTGCTGTAGTCGGGAGTCCTGCCATCCAGCGCTTCGTTCCTGAAGCAGAGCTGGTTCACAGGGTACTTGGCTGCATAGCCTTCGGTGCCTACGAGCTGGTACATCCTGCTGTAGGGGCGGGGAGTCATCACGTCGTGCTCTATGAGGATGGTCTTGCCCTTCTCGGTGCGGATCATCGTGGTCGATACGTCGCCGTTCTTGAACTCTTCGGGGTTCTCGCCGCCTCTTGCTTCCACGTGTCTGGGGCCGTTGAAGGCCTTGGTGTCCATAGCAACCAGCGTCTTGAGCCTGTCGCCGCGGTGGATGTTCAGCGCCTGGCATACGGGACCGAAACCGTGGGTGGGATAGGCGTCGCCCCGGTGCTCCTTGTTGAAGGTGAGGCGCCAGCTGTGCCAGTATTCATCCCAGTAGGGATCGAGGTTGTGCAGGTATGAGCCCTCGGCGTGGATCACCTCGCCGAAAAGGCCCTCGCGTGCCATCTGCAGGGCAGACAGCTCGAAGAAATCGTAGCAGCAATTCTCCAGTATCATACAGTGAAGGCGGGTTTTCTCCGCCATATCCACCAGGGCCCAGCAGTCCTCCAGAGAGTAGGCCGAAGGCACTTCGATGGCCACGTGCTTGCCGTGCTCCATCGCATAGAGGGCCACCGGCACGTGATGCTCCCAGTCGGTGCAGATGTACACCAGGTCGACATCCGGGTCCTCGCAGAGCTGCATGTAAGACTCCGTCGTGCCGGAATAACCGTCCGCGGCAGGGAATCCCCGCTGTGCAAGGTCCTTCTGCGAAGCCTCGACGCGGTCGGGCTCCACATCGCAGATGGCGGTGATCTTCACTCCCGGAACATATGTGTAGCGGACCACTGCGTCGCTGCCCCTCATTCCGAGCCCTACGAAGCCTACGCGCACCGTATCGATCGCGGGTACGGTGAGGCCGAGGACATCGCTCTGGCCGCGGGGACGGGAGGGCGTCTTGGTCACGATCACTTTTTCGTCATTGAGCTTGAATCCGTCCTTTGTCCTGTGGCTGGAACACCTGGCGAGAAGTAAGACGAGAATCAGCAGCCATATGAAAGAATTACTGCGCATAACGGTTCAGACAATAGAAATTGATACTCCAAATATAATTATAATTGCTACATTCGTAACAAACAGTCCAGACACTATTATGAAACGTACACTTGCCGCATTCGCCCTGCTTCTTTTCGCCTGTCTGACTTCTTCGGCAGCAACTTCGATCAAAGATTTCCGTGTCCAGCACAGCGACCGTCCGCTGTCGGTGGAGGACCGACACCCTGTTTTCAGCTGGCGGATGGAGTCCGATGTGAGAGGGCAGAAGCAGACAGCCTACCAGATCTCCGTGACAAGGGAGGTCGACGGCAGCGAACTGTGGAACACCGGCAGGGTGGAGAGCGACCGCTCCATAGACATTCCGTATCAGGGTGTCGCCCTGCAGGCTGAGAAGGGATACGCCGTGAAACTGGTGGTGTGGGACCGGGACGGCCGGCAGTACGAGGCTGAGACCCGTTTCGAGACCGGCATTATGAACCCCCGTATCAGCGCATGGGGCGGTGCCGACTGGGTCGGTGTGAAGCAGGTCAAGCTGGACGCCGCTTCGGTGCCCCTCTTTGAAATCGAGTCCGATTTCAGGCTGGTGAAGGGAGATGTGGCCTCCTTCATCCTCGGTGCCGACGACTTCCGTCTCAAGAACAGTTTCCTCAACGATTTCGGAGTGCAGTCGGCAGAGAATTACATCAAGGTGGACGTGGATTTCGGCAAGCAGGAAATCCGCATCTTCCGGGTGGGCTATTACAAGGACGACAAGGCGAACGTTCCGTTCATCACGGTCAACAAGACCGGTTATCCCCAGTGCAATCTCGATGAGGTTTTTGCGGCCAGGGAGAGGGACGCGGTCCATCATATCAGCATCGGCGTGGAAGCCAGCAACATCAACTTCGTCATTGACGGAAAGGACGTCCTCAGCGCTCCGGCAAGGAACCGCGGGTTCGGCGGAGGCGGAGGATCTTTCTCGGTGGGAATGATGGGCGGCAGCCGCCGCAGCGCTTCCAATTTCACTATGAACAAGCTTGGAAGCGGCGGCAATTATCCGTCTTTCCCCAATCTTAACTCGGTAGGTTTCGCGGCTGCTCCCGGTACAGAAGTGTCGTATAGCCACTATAGGATTCTGACCACCGGGCAGAGCGAGGACCGTGTGGTGTTCTGTCCTCACCACGGCCCGGGATACTCCATCTTCGAAGGCAAGCCCGGGGTTGAGGTGAGCGGAGAGTCGATAACCGTGACGAACTCCGGTTCGAAGGAGATAATCTTCTGGGCGGACCCCAGTTACGGCGCAGAGACGATGCTGAGGACCGAGTTCAGCCTGTCGGACAAGAAAGTCAGCCAGGCCAGGCTCTACGCTTCGGCGATGGGAGTCTATACCCTGTTCCTCAACGGCCGCAGGGTCGGCGAAGACTGGTTCGCCCCCGGTGACAGCCAGTACCGCGAAACCATTACATATCAGACTTATGACGTGACCGGTCTCCTCAAGAGCGGACGCAATGCCCTCGGGGCGGAGCTGGCTTCCGGATGGTACACCGGCTATATGACTTTCACCCCCGGCAACTACAATTTCTTCGGTGACTACGAGGCTCTGCTGTCGCGGCTCGTGGTGACCTATGAAGACGGCACCAAGGATGTGTTCGTATCCAGCCCGGACGGCTGGAAGGCATTCAAGGACGGCCCCGTACGCAACGGCAGCTTTTTCCAGGGAGAGCGCTACGACGCCTCCAAGACCGTTACGGGATGGAAGGAAGCCGGATTCGACGACAGCGCCTGGCTGCCTGCCGAGCGCATCGAGAAGCGGGACTGGATAGATTTCGACATAGTGGCCCGCTACGATGAGGTGGTGCGCCTGCGCGAGACCCTTGTGGCCCGCAGCGTGATGCCCGTCCACAGCGACGACGGCCACACATACATCTACAATATGGGTGTGAATATGGTGGGCGTTCCGTCTGTCACTATCCCGGCCGGCTGGCTCAGGGACGGTGACCGTGTGGTCCTGGCGTACGGCGAACAGGTGTATCCCGGCCTCAAGGGTGACAGGAAGGAGTATGTGGACCGTTTCGGAAAGAAAGGTCGCGGCGTGGCCGGCCATATCCTCTTCGAAACCAACAGGGCCGCGATGGATATGGACATATATGTCGCAGACGGCTCTTCGGAGGTTACCATACAGCCGTCAGCCACCTACCGCGGCTATCAGTATGTGCAGGTGACCCTGCCTTCACACGTCGGACCGCTTCCGCTCGAAAACGTGAAGGGCCTTGTGCTGTCTTCTTCGGAGATTCCCACCGGCCGCTATACGGCGACCACTTCCGACGGCAAGACTGGAGTCCTGGTCAACCAGCTTTTCAAGAATATACAGCGCAGCCAGCTTGGCAACTTCTTCACCATCCCCACCGACTGCCCGCAGCGCAACGAGCGTATGGGTTGGACCGGAGACGCCCAGGCCTACACCCGCACCGGCATCTACAATGCCAACACCCAGAACTTCTACCGCCAGTGGATGGTGGCACTGAGGGCTGACCAGGGTGTCGGCAACGACCGCGAGGTGCCCGGAGGCATAGGCTCCACAGTTCCCACCTACAACCAGGCGGACGACCCGACATTCGCCACAGGAACCACCTGGAGCGCCGCAGTTTGCCAGGTTCCCTGGCAGATGTACATACAGTACGGCGACAAGGAGATAATCAGGGAGAATATGGAGACTATGATGGACTGGCTCAACGGTATGGCTTTCTACAAGACCAGTGACGAGTATCCTTACCTGTCGTCGAAGGCCGCCGGCCTCGCCGACTGGCTGGCCCTTGACAACCGCACTCCGTCAGACCTTGTGAACAACGCCATCTACATCCATATGATGGAAGTCACTGCCATTATGGCCGAGGCCATAGGGCGGGACGACTATGCTGCAATACTCCGCGAACGTCACGACAAGGCCAAGGCAGACTGGAACCGCGCCTATGTGAATCCTGCCACCGGCAAGACCCGCGACCTGAACGGAAGGACCGTGCACACGCAGGCTTCCTACGCCACTCCGCTCAATTTCAACTGCTTCGACGACGCCAACAAGGCCAAGGCTGAAGCCTGGCTGGCCGCCCTCGCCGCAAATCCAAACGCCAGCGGACCTTCTCCGGATGAAATCGCAGCCCAAAGCGGACAGGGCTCCGCATCGCAGCCCAACCTGAATCCGGGCGGAACATCGGTGAGCTCATACAAACCCTGGACGATAACCACCGGATTCTCCGGAACTCCCAACATACTGCCGGCCCTCACACGTGGAGGCTATGTGGAAGAAGCATTCAGGATGATAACCTGCACTGACTTCGCATCCTGGCTCTATCCCGTGACAGAAGGCGCCACTTCGGTGTGGGAGCGCTGGAACTCCTATGACAATGCATTCTCGGATCCGTCTTCGAACTCGATGAACTCGTTCAACCACTTCGCGCTCGGAGCAGTGGGCCAGTGGATGTACGAATACCAGCTCGGCATCACTACCGACCACGGCAGGGGAGAGGCCGGATACCAGCATTTCGTGCTCCAGCCCAATGCCGCCGGCATCTATACTTCCCTCGAAGGCAGTTACGACTCCAACTACGGCACCATCAGGAGTGCCTGGAAGGCTGACAAGGGGAGGATGACATCGTACAGCTGCACCGTGCCGGCGAATACTGCGGCCACTGTCTATCTGCCTGTGGGCGATGCCGTCACCTCTGCGACTGGATGTGAGGGAGCTGTCTTCAAGGGCTTCACCGTCCGCAACGGCCGCCGCACCGCCAGCTACGAAGTCTCTTCAGGAAGCTATGAATTCACCATCGGTGCATCCGTATCCGTAAAATGATAAACTGACATATATGAATACCCTCGGCAACATACTCTGGTTCATTTTGGGCGGCTTCATCGCTGCTGCCATCTACTACATCATAGGCCTGCTGATGTGCATCACGATCATCGGCATTCCTTTCGGCGCCCAGCTCTTCAAGTTCGGAACCTACGCCCTGTGGCCCTTCGGCCATCAGATCGTAGACCGCCCCGACCAGCCCAGCTGCCTGTCCGTCGTTATGAACGTCCTCTGGATCGTGACAGGATGGTGGGAGATAGCTCTTGTCCATCTGGTCTTCGGCGCGATACTCTGCATCACGATCGTCGGCATCCCCTTCGGACTCCAGCATTTCAAGATGATAGTCCCGGCCCTCCTGCCTTTCGGAAAGTCGATAGTGTAGGGACGGAGCAGGAAACAAAAAAGGGAACCGGAAGGCTCCCTTTTTTTGTCGCTTCGCAGCAGGCGTTATTTGGCCGGAACGAAGTGGTAGTGAGGACCGAAACGCTCGAAAGCGGCGCGGTCGAGCTCCTCGCGATGGTCGGGATGTGCGATGCTGATGATGGCTTTCGCACGCTCCTGGAGGCTCTTTCCGTAAAGGTCGACAGCACCGTATTCGGTAACCAGCCAGTGCATATGGTTGCGGGTGGTCACGACGCCGGCGCCTTCGGTGAGAACGGGAGCGATCTTGCTGATGCCCTTGTTGGTGACAGAAGGCATGGCGATGATGGCCTTGCCGCCTTCGCTGAGGCTTGCACCGTAGGTGAAGTCGATCTGACCGCCGACACCGCTGTAGAACTTGGTGCCGAGGCTGTCAGCGCAGACCTGACCGGTGATGTCCACCTGAAGCGCGCTGTTGATGGCGGTAACCTTCGGGTTCTTGGCGATCACGTACGGGTCGTTGGTGTAGCCCACGTCCATCATTGCAACCATAGGGTTGTCGTCGATGAAGTTGTAGACCTCCTGGCTTCCCATAAGGAAGGTAGAGACCATCTTGTATTTGTCGATCTTCTTGTTGGCACCGTTGATCACGCCCTTCTCCACGAGGGGAAGCACGCCGTCGGCGAACATCTCGGTGTGGATACCGAGGTCCTTGTGGTTGCCGAGCTGTGCGAGTACGGCGTTCGGAATGGCTCCGATACCCATCTGCAGGCAGGCACCGTCCTCGATGAGGTTTGCGCAGTTGATACCGATCTTGGTCTCGGTCTCGTTGGGAGCGGTGAAAGTTGCAGGCTCCAGGGGAGTGTTGTCCTCCACGAAGAGGTCGATCTTGTCGACAGGGATGATGGCCTCGCCCCAGCTGCGCGGAACGTGCTTGTTGATGACTGCGATAACGGTCTTGGCGCACTCGATGGCTGCCAGGGTAGCGTCGACAGATGTGCCGAGCGATACGAAACCGTGCTTGTCAGGAGGGCAGACCTGGATCATTGCCACGTCGCAGGGCAGGACGCCTGCGCGGTAGAGCTTCTGGGTCTCGCTCAGGAAGATGGGAATGTAGTCGGCATATCCGGCCTGGACGTTCTTGCGGACGTTGCCGCCTACGAAGAAGGCCTGGTGGAAGAAGATGCCTTCATACTTCGCGTCGGTGTAGGGAGCGGGTCCCTCGGTGTGAAGATGGTGGATGAAGACGTTCTTCAGTTCTCCTGCGTCGCCGCGGCGGCAAAGAGCCTGGATGAGCACCTGGGGTGCGCTTGCAACGCTGCTGAAGTGGATGTGGTCACCGCTTTTGACAACCTTCACAGCTTCATCGGCGCTAATGAATTTGATATTTTTCATTATGATTTGTTATTGATATGATTGCGAAATGGAACGGACAAAGATATGAAATAATTGATAACTTTGCAGTTAATAAAGCATACATAAGATGAACAGCCGCGAAGAACAACTGAAAGCCTTCAACCGTCTGCTGGACGTGATGGACGATTTGAGAGAGAAATGCCCCTGGGACCGCAAGCAGACCAATGAAAGCCTCCGTCCCAATACCATCGAGGAGGTCTACGAACTGAGCGATACCATCATCCGCGGCGACACGCACAATATGGCCAAGGAACTGGGCGACGTGCTGCTGCACGTGGTGTTCTACGCCAAGATCGGCTCGGAGACCGGTGAGTTCGACATAGCCGACGTGTGCAACAAGCTCTGCGACAAGCTCATCTACCGCCATCCCCACGTGTATGGCGACGTCGCAGCCGATACGGCGGGCCAGGTGGTCAAGAACTGGGAGCAGCTCAAGCAGACCGAGAAGGACGGCAACAAGACCGTCCTCGGCGGCGTTCCCGAGACCCTTCCTCCGCTGCTGAAGGCTTACCGTATGCAGGACAAGGCCCGCGCCGTGGGCTTCGACTGGGAGAACAAGGAGGACGTGTGGGACAAGGTCACCGAAGAGATCGCCGAGTTCCGCGCGGAGCTGATGTTCATGGAAGCAGAGGGCGGAGACCGCGCCAAGGCCCAGAACGAGCTCGGAGACCTGCTGTTCTCTATGGTGAACGCATCCCGCCTCTACGACCTCAATCCCGACACCGCACTCGAGACTACCTGCCGCAAGTTCCGCAACCGCTTCAACTATGTCGAAGCCGAGGCTGCCAAGCAGGGCAAGAAACTCAAGGATATGACCCTCGGCGAGATGGACGAACTTTGGGAAGAGGCCAAGGCAAAAGGAATAAAATGAGTCTTCCCTGGCAGGAACGGACCCTCCTTCTGATGGGAGAGGAAAAGCTGGACAAGCTTGCCTCCTCTGTCGTGGCTGTGATAGGCCTCGGCGGAGTGGGCGGTTATGCCGCGGAAATGCTGGCAAGGGCCGGAGTGGGGCGGATGATCCTGCTCGACAGCGACAGCGTGTCCGTTTCAAACAAGAACCGCCAGCTTCTCGCCCTCGATTCCAACATAGGGCGCAAGAAGGCCGAGGTGATGGCCGAAAGGCTGAGGGACATCAACCCCGCGCTGGAGATGACGCTCATCGACGAGTATCTGACGCAGGACAATGTCGAAGCGCTGCTGAGCCCCTACAGGCTTGATTTCCTTGTGGATGCCATAGACACCCTGACCCCCAAGCTCTCGCTGATACATTACTGCGTGAATGCCGGCATCCCTCTCGTGAGCTCGATGGGCGCCGGAGCCAAATACGACGCCACCAAGGTGCGCCTTACCGACCTCAGCAAGTCACGCAACTGCCCGCTGGCCTACATAGTGCGCAAGAAACTCCGCAAGATGGGCATCGAGAAGGGCTTTCCCGTGGTCTTTTCCGAAGAACTTCCGGACAACGACGCCATAGTCGAGACCAAAGGGGAGACCAACAAGAAATCGCAGGTCGGCACCATTTCCTATCTGCCCGCAGTGTTCGGCTGCGTCTGCGCCCAGGCCGCCATCGCCCATATCATAGATATGGATTAGCAAAATCCCGAGATTTTGCGTACTTTTGTGAGCTAATCCCGATTACATGGCAGAAAACACATTACTATCGAAACTGGCCGATCTCGAGGCCAAATACAAATCTTTGGAGGAACAGATCTCAAGCCCCGAAGTGATAGCTGATATGAAGAAGTTCGTTCAGCTCAACAAGGAGTACAAGGAGCTTGAGCCTATCGTAGCAGCCGGCAAGCAGTACTCGAAGCTTCTGAACGACCTTCAGGCAGCCAAGGATATCCTTATGAACGAGAAGGATGAAGAGCTCAAGGAGATCGCCCGCGAGGAGGTCAACGAAATCGAGCCCAGGCTTCCGGAGATGGAAGAGCAGATCAAGGTGCTGCTCATCCCCGCTGACCCCCAGGATTCCAAGGATGCCATCATCGAGATCCGCGGCGGTACCGGCGGCGACGAGGCAGCCATCTTTGCAGGCGACCTCTTCCGTATGTACAGCAAGTTCTGCGAGAAGAAGGGCTGGAAGATCGAGGTCAACAGCCAGTCAGAAGGCGCTATGGGCGGCTTCAAGGAGATCGTGGCCAAGATTTCAGGAGACAAGGTATACGGCACGATGAAATATGAGAGCGGCGTGCACCGCGTGCAGCGTGTGCCCCAGACAGAGACCCAGGGCCGCGTCCACACTTCCGCAGCGTCAGTCGTGGTTCTGCCTGAAGCTGACGAATTCGACATAGAACTCAATATGAGCGATATCCGCAAGGATACCTTCTGCTCTTCAGGCCCGGGCGG
>JAGCFF010000171.1 GCA_017650285.1 Bacteroidales bacterium | reverse complement strand
TACCCATACCGCCGGCACGCTGACCACCTGCTGCGGGAGCTGCAACTGCGGGACGGGTAGGAGGAACTGCAGTGGGAGCACCTGTTGCAGTAGCGATGGGAGCAGTCGGACCTGCCGGAGCGGCGCCACCGGGACGGAAGCCTTCATTGGTCATACCGTAGGTCATCACGACGATGAACGGTTCGATCTTGCCGTCAGCGATCAGATTGTCCATAATGATGTTGGCGTGGCCCTGGTTTGACCAGGCATACTCGTTCTCACCCCAGCCGTGCTGCAGATACAGAACAGGATATTTGGTCTTCTTGCTTGCATCGTAGGTAGGAGGAGTGTAGACGAATGCACGGCGGAGCTGGTTGGTGCTCTTTGACCAGAAGAGGATTTCCTGAACATTTCCGTGGGGAACATTCCTCTCGGTATAGAAGGCCTGGTCGTGTGCGGGAACCTCGACACCGCTCTCCCAGCGGGTAGAGCCGTAGTAGTTGTTGGTGCCGGGATCGTTGAAGGTGCCGCCGTCGATTGTCAGGTGGTAGTAGTGGAATCCTTCGTCAGCAGGAGTCTTGCTGGTTCCTGTCCATACGCCGTCAGCATCTTTGTGGAGGACGGTGCTGCCTGCGATGACTGAAGTAGCCCTCGGAGCGTCGATGCGGTAGCGGATGTAGCGCTGAGAGTTGACCATCGGGTACAGCTGACCGGGCTGGTTCTTGGTTGAAGGAACGAAGTCTTCCTTGATGACGGCTTTGTCCTGAGCGGGATCGAAGTTCTTGACAGCATTGTACATAGCCATCTTCGGCTGATAGTTGGCGTCGAAGAGCAGCGGTGAGTTGTTTGCTCCGAGCCATGAGTCGCGGTCTGAAAGGTTCCAGAAAGTGACGCAGTCAACTTTGTCAGCGTGTTTGCGCATGATTCTGAACAGGTTCTCATACTGATCCTGCTGCAGGCTCTGCTCCCAACCGGCTACCTGGCGGGTCTGACCCTGGTTGAAACGGAGCTGGCCGCCCTGGTCGGTGTTGACGCGGATGTCAAGCTCGGTTACGTGGATATGGTCAACGATTGCAGCATATTTCTCGACAGCTGCTTCCATTTCTGCAGCGCTCGGGCTGTAGATGTTGTAGTGACCCTGCATACCGATGCCGTGTACGGGAACACCGGCAGCTTTCATCCTGGTGATGAGGCCTACGATACGGTCGCTCTTTCCAGGGTCGCACTCGTTGTAGTCATTGTAGAAAAGGAGGGCGTTGGGGTCTGCCTCGTGGGCATACTCGAATGCCTTGTAGATGAATTCCTCACCGGCGATCTGATACATCGGAGAGTTGCGGAGCTCAGGCTGGCCGGCCCTTACGGGGCTGTCGGCTACTGCCTCATTGACAACGTCCCAAGCGTAGACAACGTCTTTGTAACGGTTGACCACTGCCTGGATGTGATGCTTCATATTGGCATAGAACTCTTCCTTCGGCAGCAGGTTGCCTTTTTCGTCCTGATAGATCCAGGTACCTACCTGTGAATGCCACATAAGGCAGTGGCCACGGAGTTTGATGCCGTTCTGGCGGCAGAAATTCGCGATCTTGTCAGCGTTTTCCCAGTTGAATTCTCCCTTGCGGGGCTCTGTAGGCTGGGGTTTCATGTCGTTCTCAGCAGTGATGCTGTTGAACTCTCTCTTGATGAGCGCGATCTGCTCAGCGTCTGAGATGTTTCGCTGATTGACTGCGACTCCGATCATGAAGTAATCTTTGTAGGTGTCCTTCATACCGTTTGTGATCGGCTGAGGGGCCCTTTGTCCAAACTGTGCAAGAGCAGGAACGCACATTGCCAATGCACAGACAGCAAACAAGAATTTTTTCATAAAAAAAGTTTTTAGTTAAGTATTGAATAGTTGGTCAGTCTAAAAGTTAATGGTCACTGCGGTTCCGGAGTACTCCACGTTCCTGGTGACGGTACGCTTGCCGTCGGTATATACCAGGCGGAACTTGCGGAATGCAGGCATACCGGAGTAGCTGCCGTTGCGTCTGCCTATCGTGAGGGTGCGGCCGCGGAGCTTGAAGTCGATGGTGCAATAGCGGCCGTTCTCGTAGTTGTAGTTGTCGCCCTCGTCGTCATAGAAGGTGAAATCAGCGTTAGCTCCTCCGTAGATGCGGATTTCGAGGTCATTCCAGGGTTTTTCCTTGGCATACTGCACGTCAGGTCCGAGCGGAATGATGCTGCCGGCCTTTACATAGAGCGGGCATCTGTCGATGGGGGCAGCCGCAGTGACAGTCTGTCCTCCCTTGAGCAGCTTGCCGCTGTGCCATTCATACCAGTCGGCGCCGGCGGGAAGGTAAACTTCGGTATATGCGGGTTTGGTCCAGTTGACAGTCTCTTCGCTCCACTTGCGCTCCTCGGTAGAGGTGAACAGCGCGTTGGTCACCGGAGCTACGAGCAGCGAGCGGCCGAACATGAACTCGTCGGGAATGTCCCAAACTTTCTTGTCGGCGGCAAAGTCCATAATGAGGGCCCTCATGAAGCTGTCGTGGTTTGAGGTTACCTGCCAGGCTGTGCTGTAGATGTAGGGGAGAAGTTTATACCTCATCCTGATGGCTTTCTCGATGGCGTCATAGACAGGTTCGCCCTTCTTGCCGAACTCCCAGATCTCGCGGCGTGAAGATTCGCCGTGGCTGCGCATCATCGGGTTGAAGAGGCCGAACTGGAGCCAGCGTACGTAAAGTTCCTGGAAGAGGGGGTTGGTCGAGCAGGTCTGGGTCTGTCCGGGCTTGTTGTAGCCGCTGGGGAAGAAGCCTCCGATATCGGAGTTGACCTGAGGAGCACCGGTGAGGGTATAGTTGAGGCAGAGCGGAATCTGCTTGCGGAAATCCTCCCAGGTCGACTGGGTGTCTCCTGACCAGGTATTGGCTCCGGTGCGCTGCTGGCCCATAAAGAACGAGCGGGTGAGGATGAACACCCTCTTGTCGCTGCTCTCTGCACGCTGGTGGTCATATACACCCTCGACGCACATCAGGGGGTAGATGTTGCGCACGCTGCGCAGCGAGCCCATTGCGCTCATCTGGTCGAAGTCTCCCTCGCGGTATGTATGGTCGGGATCGGTGCTGTCCATCCACCAGGCGTCGATGTCGAGGTCCCAGAGGCGCTTGAGGTTGTTCCAGTATATGTCACGGGCTTCAGCGCTGTATGCGTCGTAGCAAACGACACCCGAAGGATAGTCCCTGCGCGGAGGCCAGATATGCGAGATGCCGCTCTGGGGCCAGGTGATGAAGTCGAACAGGAGACCTTTTTCCTTGAGCTCGCGATAGGGCTTGGTCTGGGGTCCGAAAGACTGCCAGATGGAAATGGACATATGGGCTCCAAGGTTGTGGACTTCCTCCACCCATCCCTTGGGATTCGGGAAATCCTCGTTGAGGAATTCCATTGCGTTCCAGAGGTAGTTGTTGCCCCAGTACTGCCAGTCCTGGATGATGCCGTCGAGAGGAACCTTCGCATCACGGTAGCCTTTAACCACGTCCATCAGTTCCTTGCCTGTCTTGTATCGCTCGCGGCTCTGGTGGTAGCCGTAAGTCCAGAGGGGCAGCATAGGAACTTCTCCGGTAAGCTGGCGTATGCCGGCAATCACACCGTCGGCATTGCCGCCATAGATGAAATAATAGTCTATCTCGTCGCCGACTTCAGAGGCCAGCTTCACAATGGTTCCGTCATCTGAAATAGTGGTGGGAGAATAGTTGTCCCAGAAGATGCCGTAGCCTTTGATCGACTGGAAGAAGTTGGTGTAGTCCTCGGTGTTCGACTGTATCATGCGGCGGTTCTCGCCACGCAGGTTCATCTTGCCGTTCTGGAGCATTCCGAGTCCGTAGATAGGCTCGTCGGAATCCAGCTTGAACTCCTGGGACACTGTCCAGAAACCTTTGTCTACGCCTTCGGTGATGGCTTCTACGCTGGAAGCACCCTCGGTGAGGAGCTTGCGGCCCTTGGCGTCAGTGAAGGTCACGGTGCCGTCCTTTGCCACGCTTACCTTTACCTTGGGCTTTGCGGGAGTCCCCTGAGGCTCCATAATCACGGATACGCTGTTGGTGCGGTGGAAAGCTCCGGCACTCTTCTCGATGCGTACGATTTCGGGTGAATAATAGGTGACTTTCACTTGAACGTCAGCAGCGTACATAGAAACGGCTGCCAGGATTGCCATAACGGAAAGCAGGATTTTTTTCATACCAGTAGCTCAATAATACTCTTATATTAAAGTAAAGCTACTGATTTTTTGGCAAAAGAAAAAGTATATAGCCAGGATAAGCTATATTTGCTGAAAGACAGATTCCCGATATGCGCCATTTTCTCATTTTCTCCCTAGCCCTGCTGCTTGCCGCCGGATGTGGCCGCAACCAGATGGAAATGATTGTAGGAACATACACCGACAACGGCAGCTATGGTCTCTACAGCTACCGTTTCGATGCCGCTGCCGGCGAGGCAACCCTTCTGGACAGCATCGCTGCAGTGAACCCTTCATTCGCCATCTACCGCAACGGGACGGTGTATGCCGTGAATGAAATCAACGGCCCCGAGGCTGCCGTGGCAGCTTACGGTTTCAACCGCAAGGATGGTTCGTTCAAGCTGAAGAGCAGCCTGCCTTCAGGGGGCGAAGATCCGTGCCACCTCTCCACCAACGGACGGTACCTGCTTTCGTCCAACTACACCGGAGGCAGCCTTTCGGTTTTCCGGCTGAAGGGCAGCGGAAAGCTCAGGGCAGTCAAGGGCGGTGCTGCTGCGGTATATTCCGGAAATGCGGGAGGCCCTGACTTTACGAGGCAGCAAGAACCTCACGTCCACTGTGCAGTTTTCTCTCCTGACGGGAAATATGTCTATGCAAGCGATTTCAGTGCCGACCGCGTCCTGCGTTTCGACGTGACGGCAAGCGGAATAGTGCCTTCCAGGGATGCTGCCGGGAATCAGATATCCTACAGGCTCGATGCCGATTACGGCCCCAGGCACCTCGTGTTCTCCCCGAACGGCAAGTTCTTCTATGTGATAGGGGAACTCTCAGGCACAGTGACGGCCTTCAAGTACAAAAAGGGCGGCCTTGCCCTCATTTCCGTGGTGGATGCAGACCCTTATGACGGCCGGGGAAGCGCGGACATCCATATTTCTCCCGACGGAAAGTTCCTCTATGTCAGCAACCGACTGGTGAACGACGGCATAGCGGTGTTCTCGATAAAGAAAAACGGCAGCCTCGATTTCGTGGCTTATCAGGCTACCCGCATCCATCCGAGGAATTTCAACATCACGGAAGACGGACGCTTCCTCCTCTGCGCCTGCCGCGACTCCGATATGATACAGGTGTTCTCCAGGGATGCCCGAACAGGCCTTCTCACCGACACAGGACGGAACATAGCCGTCAGGCATCCGGTGTGCATAGAGTGGGTGAAATAGCGGCGGTTAAGGATTTACGGGGCTAACTCAATCTTTCCATATGGCAGAAGATGAGTTTGCCTTCGGCGTCACGGAGGTGCATCCCGTTGCCGCGGCACCAGCGCCAGTACCTGCATCTGGCGCAAGCGTCGGTTTTCATCCAGGAACGGTCCCTGTAGATCTGGTACCGGTTGTTCCAGACATCCATGAAATCGTCGCCTTCGTAGATGTTGCCCTGGCTGTAACCGGCCCTGATGCTGGCGCAGGCGGCTATTGAACCGTCGGCCATAACCGAGCCGACAGTCAGACCTGCACTGCAGAGGAAGAAGTTGTCGCGCACATCGCCTTCGTATTTGCCAAGGAAGCCCTCGCAACCATAGCTGGCCCGAATTATTCCCTCTTTGCGGGTCTGTTTTATGAATTCCATAGTGCCTCGGAATTCTTCTGAGGACAGTTTCAGCTCAGGATCGTTTGCCGCTCTTCCGACCGGAAAAACTGTGAACAGCCGCCATCGCTTCACGCCGATTCCTGTCAGCAGCTGTTTGATTCTGTCAAGTTCCTGATAGCTGCGTTTGTTGACACAGGTGACGACATCGAATTCAACTTCTCCGGAGTCTGCGACCGTCTTTATGGCTGAGACGGCTTTCGCGAAACTTCCCGGCACTCCCCGCATCCAGTCGTGAGTTTCCCCGATGCCGTCGAGACTCACCGTGACGGCGCGAAGCCCGCTTTGCAGCAGGTTGCTGTAGCGCGTAGGTGTAAGAGCCTGTCCGTTGGTCACGATACCCCAGGGGAATCCGCGGTCATAGAATGCTTTTCCACATACTTCCAGATCCTTTCTCAGAAGAGGCTCCCCACCTGTGACGTCGATCATCACTTTGTGGGGATCGGTCTGCCGTGCTATGCTGTCCAGAACTGGCAGAAAGTCTTCCAGCGGCATGTCTTTCTGCGTAGAAGTTACCCTGCAGTCACTGCCGCAGTGCCGGCAACTCAGGTTGCAGCGAAGCGTACATTCCCAAAACAAAGTGGTCAGAGGATGCTCCCTGATCACTTTGTCTGCTATGGGCCTGGCAAGTTCGAGCCCTATGAGTTGTCTTAAGGGCAACATTACCTATTGTTTCGGTGCTTTCTTCAACTTCGCATCGAAGGAAATTGTATAATCTCCTTTATTCCAGTGACTGTTCTTGTTTTCTGTGAATTCTATCCTGAGGTCCTTGGCCCGGAGTGTGTCCGGGGCAAACAAACCTCCGTTTTCCTCCCCGTCAATATCTTCGAAGGTGAGCATCAGATTTTCATCAGACGGCCATTCATTGAACTCACCATTGACTTTGCCGTCTTTGTCGGATAAGAATTTATGCTCGAACCAATGATAACGATAGGAATCATCGCGGCTGACCTTTACGACAATGCCTTCAATCGGTTTGGAACTGTCTGCCGCTTTGACTTCACCGATTACTTTGAAAGTGGCGTGGGGGGTGCCATATTCTAATACCGGCTCAAGGATATTTTCGCACGAGGAGAAACCCAGCAGCGAAAGGATCGATCCGGCGATCAACTTGTAAAGATGTCTGGCTTTTGCTTTCATGTTATCCATTGAATAGAGGTTCTGTCTATATAACGCAAGAAAACACAGAATACGTCTTTACAAATATAAAAAATTACTGTTTATCCTTCTTCTCAGGCTCGTCCCCGTGGGACTTCTTGTAGAGGAAACGGCGTATCTTCTGGGTGGCGGTCTTCTCGAACGGCTCCTTCATCGCATTCACCTCGCTGATCTTCGAGTTCTTGCCGACAGCTCTGTTCACGAAGTCCAGGACGGCTTTCTTGCGGGACTCAAGCTCCTCGAAGAACTTGTCCTCACCCTCCTGGTTCCAGTCCAGGACATTGTCGTCGAACTTGACGAGAGCCACGAGCTTGCCGTCGCGCTCCATCACGAGGGACTCGTTGACGCCTTCGATGTCGTTGATGACGGTCTCGATCTCTTCAGGATAGATGTTTTCGCCGGAAGGTCCCAGAATGGTGTTGTTGAGGCGGCCTTTGATGAATACGTAGCCATCCTTGTCGATGGTGCCTATGTCGTTGGTGTGGAACCAGCCCTGGTCGTCCAGGACTGTCTTGGTCCGTTCGGGATCCTTGTAGTATCCGAGCATCACATTGTCGCCGCGGCACACGATCTCGCCCTCGCCGGTTTTGGGGTCAACGTTGTCGAGGCGCACTTCCACGCCCCAGGACACTACGCCTGCCGAACCGACTTTCTTGCGCCTTTTCTCGATGACATTGGCCACGAGCGGGGCAGTCTCAGTCAGGCCGTATCCGATGGCGTACGGGAACTTGCAGTCCTTGAGGAACTGCTCCACTGTCGGGTCGAGTTTCGAACCGCCTATGCCGAAGAAGCGCAGCTTGCCGCCGAAGGTCTTCTTCAGACGGTTTCCGATGAGCCAGTGCAGCAGGAAGGGCAGGTGCTTGTTCATCCAGGTCAGCACGCGGCTGCCGTTGATTGTGGGCAGGATGCTGCCCTTGTAGACTTTCTCTATCACCAGCGGAACTGAAAGGATGGTGGTGGGATGCACCTTCTTCATTGCGGGCAGCAGGATGGACGGAGTGGGGGGCTTGGGAAGATAGTAGGTGCAGGCTCCCACATAGAAACTGTACATCGTGCTGACATTCATCTCGTATGCGTGAGCGATCGGCAGGATGGACAGGAAACGGTCATTCTTGTTGCTGGGCTGAGCCTTGAAGGAGGCCCTCAGGTTGTGGCATATATTGCGGTGGGAGAGCATCACGCCCTTCGCGTTGCCGGTGGTGCCGGAAGTGTATATGATGCACGCCAGGTCGTCGGGCTGCGGGTCTTTGACCCATCCGTCGCACTGGAATGCGTCATTGTCTTTCTTAATGAACTCCAAGGTCTCGATGTCGATGACGAGGGTCATCTTGTCGTAGCATTCCTGGCTGAGTTTGTTGCGCAGCCTCTGGGAGATGAAGATGACCTTGCTCTCGGAGTGGTTCAGGATGTTGGTGACTTCGTTCTCGGAGCTGTCCGGAAGGATGGGAATGGACACGCGGCCGAAAGCGGTCGTGGCGAAGAATGCCAGGGTCCAGTTGGGCATGCTCTGGGACAGTATGGCCACCTTGTCTCCGCCGCTGATGCCGAAGCGCGACATACGCTGGGAAAGCCTGTCGCAGGCGTGGCGGAAACTGTCGTAAGTGTAGGCCTGTGTGCCGTCTACGAACTGGTTCGCCGGTCTGTTGGCATATTTTGTAGTGGAGTATTCGTAGACTCTTCTGAGAGTCGAATTGTTTATCTCGCGGAAGCGATTTCTTTTTTTGTATGGTGATCTCATATCAGGTTCAGGTGGTTTCAGCAGCGGCAAAGGTAACCTTTTGGAGTCAAAAAAAGAAATGCCGGACTGTCTGTCATTTGTGGTAAACCCAGTCAGGATAAGTAAGGCTGTTGATGCGTGACGATATCGTATTGGCCTGTCTCGAGACATAGTCACCGGGTTTCACCGGAGACCGCTTGAGCGGTGACGGAAGACAGGCTGCAAGCAGGCAGGCCTGCCTGCGCGTGATTTCGGAGGCGGATTTGTCCCAGTACTGGTTGGCGGCGGCCTGGACCCCGTAGATGCCTTTGCCCATCTCGGCAACGTTCAGGTATACCTCGAGGATGCGTTCCTTGCCCCAGAGCCATTCGATAAGGAAGGTGAAATAGGTTTCGAAGCCCTTGCGGATGAAGTCGCGCCGGTGAGTGCAGAAAACGTTCTTGGCCGTCTGCTGCGAGATCGAACTTCCGCCCCTGCTCGTCTTTCCGGCCTTGCGGTCCTGCGCGGCCTGCCTGATGGCTTTCCGGTCAAAGCCGTCGTGGTCGAAGAAAAGGTTGTCCTCCGAGGCTATGACAGCACGTGCCATATCCGCAGATATCTTGTCGTATGACACCCATTTGTAGCGGGTCTTGAAGTCTTCGTCAGTGCGGTACTCGATGGCACGCTGCACCATCAGCGGAGTGGCTACCGGAGGTATCCATTTGAGCAGCAGCACCCACAGGAAGGTCAGCAACAGAAAGGCCACCGGTATCTTCACCAGTACCAGCAACAGGAATCTGCGGATGAGGCTCTTCTTTTTCACGCCGCAAAGTTATCTTTTTTTTGTGGTATCTTTGCGGCCTATGGAAGCTCAGAAAATCATTTTCCTGTGCCACGGCAATATATGCCGCAGCCCGATGGCCGAATGGCTGTTCAGGCACCTTGCAGCGGAAGCAGGGATCGCAGAACGCTTCGAGGTTTCTTCAGCCGCCGTTTCCTATGAGGAAGAAGGCAACGGAATGTATCCGCCCGCCCGCCGCAAGCTCTATGAGAAGGGCATCCCTTTCGGCAGCCACCGCGCTCACCGCATCACACGCGGAGAATATGATGCTGCTGACATTGTGATAATCATGGACCGCTCGAACCGCCGTATGCTGGAATACATAGTCGGTGACGACGATTCCGGCAAGGTCCATATGATGCTGGAATATGCCGGGCTGAACCGTGATGTGGCAGATCCGTGGTACACCGGCGACTTCGAGAAGGCATATAATGACATCCTGATGGGATGCAGGGGCCTTCTTGAAACACTGAGCGCAAAAAATGCTTAATTTTGCATCCGAAGATCAACTAAATACTAAGATTATGACTGTCCGTAAATATGTGGCACTCTGTGCACTTGCGCTGCTCTGCAGCATCACTGCCTGCTCTCAGGCTCCGGCACCCGGCGACCTTCTTGACCAGGCTGCCTTCGACACCGAGATCGACGGCAAACCGGTTTCACTGTATACAATCACCAACGGCCGCATCAGTGCTCAGGTGACCAATTATGCCGGTTACATAGTAGGTATATACGCCCCCGACAAGGACGGCAACTATACCAACGTAGTCAGCCACAACGACAGCATCCAGCTATATACGAGAGGCTTCAGCCGCAACCCGCTGGGAGCCGCTCTCGGACGTTATGCCAACCGTATCGGCAACGCCTCTTTCACCCTCGACGGTGTGAAATACGAACTGACCAGAAACAACGGCGCCCACACCCTCCACGGAGGTACGAAGGGCTTCGACCATACTGTCTGGGACGTGGAAAAGGTCACCAGGAATTCTGTGGTGATGAGCTGCGTGCTTCCTGACGGAACCGACGGCTTCCCCGGCACCCTGAAGACCACCCTTACCTTCTCCATCACTCCCGATGACGGCGTATCAGTCTCTTACGAGGCAACTACCGACAAGCCTACGGTCTGCAACCTTTCACATCACGTATATTTCAACCTCGACGGTTTCCCCGCAGAAAGTGTCAACGACCATATTGTATCCATCAATGCCGACAGCATAACAGAGGTTGACGCAACTCTCATCCCCACCGGCCGCATACTGCCCGTGGCAGGCACCGCTTTCGACCTCCGTCAGCCTACGAGGATCGGCGACCGCCAGTTCACTGTACAAAGGGGTGCCTTCGTTCCCGGTCAGCCTATGCCCGAGGTTCCCGAAGGAATGGTCCGCAGCTACGACAACAATTTCTGCCTCAACCACAGCGCCGCAGGCAAACTGGAATCGGTAGCCACCGCATATTCACCTGCATCAGGACGTTTCATGGAAGTCTTCAACAACCAGCCCGGACTGCAGCTCTACACCGGTGGCCGCACAGCCTTCGCTATGGAGTCACAGCTCTATCCCGACTGCCCCAACCAGCCTGACTTCCCTTCATCTGTCCTCCGCCCCGGTGAAACTTACAAGCACACCGTGGTGTACAAGTTCTCGGTGAAGTAGAGTGTGGATCAGCACCGCATTCATCGCAGCCGTCCTGTACGGCTTTTACGACTCCTTCAAGAAGCTGTCGCTGCGCGGTAACGCGGTACTCCCTGTTCTCTTCCTGAACACGCTGATCTGCTCCGCGCTGCTGATTCCCTGGCTCGTGCTGTCGAAGGCAGGCTCCCTCGAAGGCACCGTCTTCCACGTGGCTGGCGGAGACTGGCAGGTGCACAAGTACATCCTTCTCAAAAGCTTCATAGTCCTCTCGTCCTGGGCCAGCGGCTACTATGCCCTCAAGAACCTGCCCCTGTCCATCGTGGGGCCGGTGAATGCAACCCGTCCTGTGATGGTGCTGCTGGGAGGAATGCTGTTCTTCGGAGAGAGGCTGAACCTCTATCAGTGGGCGGGAGTCTTCTTCGCCGCCCTGTCGTTCTATCTGCTGGGACGCGGAGGCAAGAAAGAAGGCATCGATTTCACGCACGACAAGTGGGTGTTCCTTCTGATCCTGTCAGCGGTGATAGGGGCTGCGTCAGGCCTGTACGACAGGTTCCTGCTCGCACCCGTGGAGGAAGGCGGCGTAGGACTGGACAGGATGACAGTGCTGGTGTGGTACAATATCTATCAGTGCATAATAATGCTTGCGGTCCTGCTCCTTGTGTGGAGGCCGCAGCGGAGCAAGGACACGCCTTTCGAATGGCGTGCGGCAATCCCTATGATCAGCATCTTCCTGGTGACTGCGGACTTCGTCTATATGTACACGCTCGCCCAGCCGGACAGTATGGTCGGCATAGTGTCTATGGTCAAACGTTCGAGCGTGGTGGTCAGCTTCCTTTTCGCCGCGCTGTTCCTCAAGGAAAAGAACCTGCGCAGCAAGGCTTTCGACCTGCTGCTGGTTCTTATAGGAATGGTGTTCCTCTATCTGGGATCCCGATAGCTTTGCACTTCGGCTACGTTGGCGGAGCCGGGAGTCGGCTTTATGGTCTGACGGAAATCCTTGCAGAGCTGGTCGGCATCAGCTCCGTCGGGCCAGCGCACGATGCATACGGGCGGTGCGACGGTTCCCCTCGGCATACGGGCGAGCTGGAAAGGAGACATAGCCCTCGGAACTACTGCAATGCAGCCTCCGCCATCCTGGACACCCTCCAATGTGGCGAGTTCGGGGCTGGCGATCGTGCCGTTTCCGCTTGAGTTGCTCTGCTGAGAACCGTAGACCACTGCATCTATCACGGCACCGCTGGCAGGATCGACAAGCGCGACGGAACCGGCGGTAGCGGACAATGCGTAGCGGTAGGCAAGGCCCTCGTCAGGCTTGCCAGTGGCAAAGAGGCCCTGGGGACTGTCTCCGAGAGGCTGCACTGCATCTCCGCTTTCGTGTGCGAAACGGGTGGCAGGAGTGAAGTCGATGCCCGATCCGGGACAAGATACGTCTACACCGATGGCGTGGTCACGCTTGAGCGGAGATTCCAGCTCTACGACACCCTGCTCGCGGGGTGCGTCAGGCTGTCCGAAACGGCGTACATAGCGCTCGACGCTTGTCACGACGGTCTTCACGCGGACTATCTCGATGCGGTCGCCGGTGTCGACGGTCAATTCCGAACCGGCCTCAAGGTTTGCAGTCTCGTCCAGAAGGAGCTGTACGTCTCCGGCCTTGGCTGCCTGGGACAGGTTGCTTTGGGTAGACGGCTTTCCGATACGGGTTACGGTGACGGTTTCATAATCTCCACCGAGTGCTATGCCCATCTTCTTGCCGACTTCGAATCCGGCGATGCTGGTGACAGGAAGATTGTCCTGGCCTGCAGGGAAATCGATTATCGGACCTGTGGAAACAGGGGTGAAGATAGTGGTGGGCTCAGGAAGCACGGCTTCGGCAGACTGCTCCAGAAGCAGGAATGCACCAGGGGCGAGTTTAGTGCCGTTCGGAAGGGTGAGAGCCTTGACAGATGCCTGTCCGCTCCTGCGCAGGCGCAGTTCGACACCTGAGAGGTCAGCCTCGGATGTGCCGGCGTTATAGAGTTCGATGAATGGATTGAGGCCATTGCCTTCCATAGCGATTTCATTGATCTTGACAGCTTCGGCGCTGCGGATGCGGCTGCTTGCTGCAAGTTCTCCACCCTGCCAGTTCGCAGTGAAGCTGGCCCAGCCGGCTGAGCGGCCCTTGGGGGCGGTGAGAGTGAACATTGCGGTGACGCGCTCGCCTGGAGCGATGGAAGCAGGCAGACCCTCGGCACCTGAAATGCTCCATCCTTCGGGAAGCGAAGTCTCGAGAGACAGCCCCTTGACGGGTTTGTCAAGAGTGTTTTCGAAGAACACTCCTACCTGTGCGCTGCTGCCGGGAGTGAAGGTGGTGATGCGAGACAGGCTGAGGGGATAAGCGCGGTAATCAGCACCGGCGATGTTCTTCTGGACTGCTGCGATAGCTTCTTCGGTGGGATAACCGACGGTCATCACTCCTTCAAAGAAAGTTCCTGAAGAACCGTTGCCGTTGTCACCGCCGTTGCCGAGCAGCATTCCGCCCTTCTTGTGCATAGGATAGTATGCGTCGCTGCCTTCCTTGCTATGGGGACGGGGACCGCTGTAGAACAGGGTCAGAGTGTCGCAGGAAGCGTCAGCTCCGCGCAGGTCCCACTGGTTTCCGCCGCCACCGTTCATAAACACGGACACGAAACGCCAGTCGGTGATGGAAGGAACGTCATTCTGCTTGGCACCGTAGCCAGAGAACAGGCCTGCTTCCATATCCGACATAATCCAGGGACCTTCTCCGTTTCCGCGGCCCCAGGCTGTGGATGTACCGTAATAGGTGGTTTCCATAGTACCGGTACCCACGGCACGGCCGTTGGTCGACGAGTTGCCGTAGTCGAAGCAGCATCCGCTGTCGTAATGCTGTCCGTCGATTACATAATAGATTCCTTCAGGCTCGTCGTCTATCGCCAGGCCACGGGCATTGTTGCAGCGGTAGCCCATACCGGGCATAATGAATGCGCCGTATACCTTCTGGCCTCCTAGCAGTGCGGGAGCCATATCCGCGATCGAACTGGTATTGAAATTACCCTTGTCCGGACCGAGGAAGGTTCCGGGAGGGGCGGGAAGCAGGTCATTGCCCAGACCGGACTGGTCGTAGATCACCGAGATATAGCAGACGGTTCCCTCACAGAAGGCGTCCTGGGCTGCAGCATCGGCGATTCCGTTGCGCAGCGCGAAGATGTCGCGCGATGCACCGTCGCTTTCGCGGATCACCTGATAGAGCGGTCCGCTGTACTTGGAGTAGAGCTGACGGGTGGTACTGTGGGCGGTGACACAGGGGGTGCCGCCCTTTGCATAGATGTCGCAAGGACCTTTACGAGACCCTGCAAGACCTTTGCAGGCGATCGCAGCCCCGAAGATGACGAGGCAGACGAGGGTTGAGAAGAGAATCTTTTTTATCATAATACAGGTTTTAACCGCAATATTCCGATTGAGTTTTCAGGCATGGTGAAGTCGAAGCTCTTGCTGACTGTGCCGAGGTTCTTGGTGTGGGGTACGACCGGCTCACTGTATTTCACGCGGCGGCCGAAACGGGATGCCATACTTACGAGAGCAGGACGCTCACCGGCTGCCGGCCTGCCGAAACTTGCAGGAGCGGCGTAGTCCGGATGGCTCGAATAGTAGTTCATATCGCCCTGGTTCTTGATGGAAGTGTCGTGAGAAGAAATGAACTCGAGAGTGGCTTCGTACTTGATGCCGCTTCCGGTGTTGACGGTGAGAAGCTTGTCCACAGCCTCTGAATTGACGAACTTGATGAAGATCTCGCCGGTCTCGCTGTCGATGGTGGGAGAGGTGTATACGTTCTTGTCGGCCTTCTTGCCATCCATCACGTCAGACATCTTGAATGCGCGGTCTCCGGCGGCGGAGAAGAGCTGCTGGTACCAGTAGTTGGTAGAGCGCCACATTCCGCGGTTGTCGAACCAGATGAGGTTGGAGTTCCACTTGTTGAAGCCCTTCTTGCAGAGCAGGGGTGCATAAGCAGCCATCACTACCATATCGGAGTTGCGCTCGAGGCTGGTCCAGTAGGCTGCCTCCGCCATAGCTGAAGAATATGCGTTGTTGTCGCGGTTGTTGGCGAATTCGCCCACGAACACGCGGGTCGGCTTCTTGCGGTCGTAAGTGTTGCCGTCGGCTCCGCGGACCTTTCCGGGCAGGTAGCGGTCCTGGTTGGTATAGAACCATTCGTCGTTCCTGTAGTAGTGCTCGTCGACGATGGTGTCGGGATATTTGGAGTCAATCTCTGTCATATTGGCGTTGAATTCATCGCCGCTGGCAGCAGAACCGGCTGTAGACACGATCACGATGTCGGGATATTTTTCCTTCACGGCATTGTACATAATGTCGAAGCGCTCCCAGAACTCGGGTCCCTTGTTCTCATTGCCGATGCCCAGATACTTGAGGTTGAAGGGCTCGGGATGGCCGAGGCTGGCACGCAGGGCACCCCATCCTGTCTCGACGCTGCCGTTGCAGAATTCGATGAAGTCGAGGGCGTCCTTGACGAAGATGTTGTAGAAGCGGTCACGGTCGGCCTGGGTTTCGAGCGGCGCGATGTACTGGTGGCCTGCGAACTGGCAGGTGACGCCGTTGTTCAGCACGGGCAGGGGAGTGGCTCCGAGGCCCTCGGCCATCAGCAGATACTCATAGAAGCCGATGTACTGCGAGGTCCAGTAGCCCCAGTGGTTGCGGAAGCCGAGACGTTCTTCTACGGGGCCGATGGAGTTCTTCCAGAACACCTGGCCGAAGTAGTTGGTACCTTCAGAAGCACATCCTCCGGGGAAACGCATAAAGGTGGGATGAAGGGCCTCCAGAGCCTCCAGCAGGTCTTTGCGGAACGGACCGTACTTGCCGCCCTTCCAGAGCTGGGAGGCTTCCGGCACGAGGGTTACGAAATCCAGCCAGAAGGTGCCGGCTGCGTCGGCCACGATGGCCAGACGGCAGTCCACGGAGCGCTCCGCCTTCAGCTGAGCCTCGTATTTCTTCCAGCTGCCGCCGAGACCTTCGATACGCACCACATTCGAATTGGCGTTGCCCTGGGCATCCTCCAGAAAGACGGAGATGCTGCCGGGATAGCTGCCGCCCTGCAGGTAGAGGCCGAGGTCGTAGCTTACTCCCTGTACTGCAGGAATCGAAGGAGTCTGGGTATTGTTGGAATATGTAAGGCCGCGGCCACGGGCATATTCGGCAATTCCGAAACCGTTGGCTGCGATGCCGAAGCCTTCGCCGGGCTGCTCGATGTCGAAGCGGACTGAATACTGCTTGTAGCGCAGTTCGTCGTCATATTTGTCGGCAGGGTCGAAGTCATACCAATGCCTGAGATTCTTCACTAGCGGTTTCTCGTCCACAGTGCGGGCCTGGCCTACAGCTCCTTCGCGGCTGATGACGGTCCATCCGAAGAATACTGTGTCGGAGTATGAGAATTCGTTCTTGTCCGGGGCGTCAGGGACATTGTAGGCCTGGAAAGAGTTGTTCTGGATCAGCTGGGCGCTGATGCCGCCGTCCACGCTCTGGTTGATGTCCTCGAAGAATATGCCCGCCAGGGTGGGGCTTACCTCGATGCCGAGTTTCTTCGGCTTGAGGGTGAGGGTCCTGGTCTCAGGTTTCTTGAAGCCCTGCAGCTGGAGCATCTTGTCGGCCATGCGATAGCCCATCAGGCGCATTCCCTCAGTGCTGAAATGGAACTGGTCGCCGGTGCTCTCGCAGCCGAGTGCCGAGATGATGTAGGCGTTGGGCATAACTTCCGGCAGATGGGGCAGCACCACGTCGTTGAACGCTGCGCAGACACCGTCCACCTCCGCATATTTAAGCTCTCCTGCGAGCAGGGGAATCTCGTCGGGATTGAGGCCGAGGTCGGCACAGAGGTCGTCGTGGATCTTCTTCACGCGGCCGGGCCATTCGGCATCGTCGGGGTTGGACTCACCCTGATGAAGCAGCATACCCTTGATGACACCGTATTTCTGGGCTTCACGGGCAGTCTCCATCAGGCGCTGGTAAGGACTCATACCGTATTCCTTGGCTATGTTGATGAGCCAGCTGCGCGAAGGGTCGGCAGCTTCCATAGCCAGATACTCTTCGCAGGCATCCTTGTCCCACAGTTCAAGCTTCGCACCAGCCACTGACACGTTGATCACGCCCACCCTGTACTGTGCGGGCAGAACTTCGATCATCTTGCGGCCGAAGAAATCGACGGGACCCATATTGTTCGACTCGCGGCAGATGGGAGGCACCGCGGTGTACCAGTTGTTGCGGACACGCTCGAAGCGGGGCATGTCCACCGCGGCCATAAACTGGAAACGGGGGTCGTTGAAGTCCATATCCTGCTCGGCGGGGCGGGCACCCGCTTCCATATTGGACTGGCCGAAGCAGAGGTAGATGAAAAAGTTGGGGTCAGGCGTCTGGGCCTTGGCCTGCAGGCTCACGAAGAGGACTGCAAGGAGAAGAAGAACTCGTTTGTACATTTATCGACAGTTTTATTACAAATGTACTAATTTGATAATCAAAAAACGACAGGCCAGGTATTTTCCTGGCCTGTCATTTTTTCCGATATAACGCTAAGTGTTATTCTCTCCTGCGATATGAATAAGTGACTGTCCTTGCACCAAGCAGCTCTTCCTGCTGGATGATGAGAGTCTTGTCGGTGAGCTCCAGCACGTCGAATGTGCCGGACAGGAGCATGCTGTAGGTAAGTCCTTCAGTCAGCCAGAGATTCTTCTTGAAAGAAATCTTCCTCTGGTCGGCGTTGAATGTGAAGATCGATCCGTCAACGTCTACGTCGTCGAGGTCGAAGTCGGTGAAGCTGCCTTTCTTGGCGATGGCGTGAGGCACGGGAAACTCCGACAGGGCGAGATAAAAGTGGACGTTGGTATAGTCGTAATCGTTGGTTTTGACTCCTTCAGAAGTCTTGATGGCCTCGGTCTTGGTCTGCAAAGTCCAGATGCCATAGATGTTTCCGGTAACGTCGCCGGTATGGGGGACAAGCTGTTTGTCGCAGGATGTAAAGATTGCAAGGCAGGCGATGGCTGCAAGCAAAAAGTGTTTTTTCATGGTGTTTATGTTTAGCATATTCTTACAGGGGCAACAATAATCGTTCCACGGAGGTCTATTCGGCAGGAGAAAAGAACTTGAAGTCCCACTTCGAATTGTCGCTGCCGAAGTCGAAAGGTGCGAGAGTAGGGGAACTGTCTCCAAGGGATACCAGGGCATATGGTTCATCGTGTCCCGGAATGGACTTGGGCATTATGCGGAAAGTGCCGTCGGTGAGCTGGTCGATGCGCCAAAGCTGCTCGTCAGCCCCGGTGAAGGCCGGTACAGCCTCGACTTCGGCCTTGGCGTTGGCTGCGAGCGCTCGCCCGGTGCCGGCAATCAGGATCTTGTAATAGGGGCCGCCGAGATAGCCTCCGGCCTCGGGCACGGGTATGACGGTCCATCTCTGCCAGGGACGGGCCATATAGTAGCCGTTCCTCACTTCGATGACGCCTTCCGGCCAGGTGCCGATGACATCTTCGAGTTTCTGCTCCTCGAGTATGACGTCAGTCTGTCCCTCACTGCTCCTGCCGAGGCCGCGCATTGCTCCCGGGGCCCGGACGAAGTCGACTTCCAGCTCGAGGGCGTACCCGCTCCTTACTGACTGGATGGCATAAGTTCCCTCGCGGAAAGCCTCACCGGCCACCGGCCAGCCGTCTTTCCACAGCAGCGGTCGTATGCCGAGAACGCTTCTGCCGCTGCGGTCCATATCGGCCTCCCAGTGGAATGACATCTTCTCGACGCCTTCCTCCTCGATGAAACGGCCGAAATGACCGGGACCTACGAGACGGCCTTCGGTGGTGATGACGGACTTGCCGCCACCCTGTATCATCGAGCGGCCCACATTGTCAATGAAAGGTCCCTTGGGATTGCGGGAACGGCCGACCACGATGTTGTAGGTGGAGTTGACTCCGTCGCAGCAGGTGCCGTGCGTGCCGAGCAGATAATACCAGCCGTCCCGGTACATCATCGTGGATGCTTCCATATTCCTGCCTACGTCTATGGCTTCGTTGCCTTCGACGCGGCGGCCGGTTTTCGGGTCGATCTCGACTTGGCGGATATGTCCGAAATAAGTGCCTGCAGTTAGCCACATCCTTCCGTCCGGGCCGATCAGGACGCCGGGGTCGATGGCGTTGAAATCCTCGTCGACGAGCGATTCAAGCACCATCACCGGCTCTGAATAGGCGAAATCGGGGGATTCCGGATCGAGAGTCTTGTTCCACATCGTCATAATCTTGCTGGCGTGGCCGCCTCCCATACCGCCTCCCGTGGTTCCGTAGATGACGAGATACCGGTCACCGATCCTGATGGCATCCGGAGCGGCTCCTCCGCCCGGCCTCACGGCACCGCCGTGCCAGTTCCAGCCGTCCTCGGAGATGAGGCCTCCCGAGCCTGTTCCGAAAGTATAGTATTTGCCGTCGCATTCCACGATGGTAGAAGGGTCGTGGATGAATGGGGCTCCGGTCTGAGCCTGCAGTGACAGGCCCGTCAGGAGCATTGCAGCTATGATAGAGATTCTTTTCATAATCGTCGGGCTTTATCAGTTGCAGGTAATTGTATAGTTGGTGACAGGTCTGCCGTAGTCATCTATGAAGCGGGCGCAGAACTCGCTCATTCCCGGGCCGTTCATCGTGGCGCCGCGAAGGACGTTGCGGCCCTTCTTCAGGGTGATGCGGTCAGACACGGCACTGTCGACGCCCATATGGCGGTCGCCTGACAGCAGGAGCAGTTCTTCTCCGTTGACCCACCATCTTGCAGCCTTGTTCGAACCGATGGAAAGCCTGACATTCTCGATGTCCTCCTCGCAGTTGATGATGGTGACTGTCCAGAAAATGACGCCGTAGCGGTCCTTGTCG
>JAGCFF010000029.1 GCA_017650285.1 Bacteroidales bacterium | reverse complement strand
TCGAGCTTCTTGCCGAGCTCGTCGATGGCAGCGGGAGTGTCGAGCGTTGCAGTGAAGTACTCCTGACGCAGTTCCACCTGCACCTGGAGGGTGTCGAGATTCTTGACGCGGTCGACCACGAGCAGGTAGTGCGGCGCAAACTCTTCCATCGACAGCACCACGCTCTCCACCTGTGACGGGAAGACATTGATGCCTCGGATGATAAGCATATCGTCGCTGCGGCCGTGGATAGGAGTCATACGGACATTCGTGCGTCCGCAGGGGCACTCGCCCGGCATCAGCGAGCAGAGGTCGCGGGTGCGGTAGCGCAGCAGCGGCATTCCCTCCTTGGTGAGGGTGGTGAACACAAGTTCTCCTGTCTGTCCTGCAGGCAGCGGCTCGAGTGTTTCGGGATTGATAATCTCAGGATAGAAGTGGTCCTCGTTGATGTGGGAGCCGTTCTGCTCGTCGCACTCGTAGCTGACGCTGGGACCCATAATCTCGCTGAGGCCGTAGATGTTGAAACCTTTGAGGCCGAGGCGCTCCTGGATCTCGGTACGCATATTCTCGGTCCAGGGCTCTGCTCCGAATGCTCCCATACGCAGCTTTATCTGGTCGCGGGTGATACCCATCTTCTCCATAGTCTCTGCGAGATGGAGGGCATAGGACGGGGTGCAGCAGATGCCGGTGATGCCGAGGTCGCGGATCAGGCGGACGTGCTTCTCGGTGTTGCCGGTGGAGGCGGGAACCACGGAGGCTCCTACCATCTCAACACCGTTGTGGGCGCCGAGACCGCCGGTGAACAGGCCATATCCGTAGGCTACGGAAACGATGTCGTCGCGGCCCACGCCGAATGCGGTGAGGCAGCGTGCCATACATTCGCTCCAGACGCCGATGTCCTTGCGCGTGTAACCCACGATTGTGGGGTTGCCCGTGGTGCCGGAAGATGCGTGGATACGGATGATTTCATTCTGATGAGCGGCCTGCAGTCCGAAAGGATAGTTGTCGCGCAGGTCCTTCTTGGTGGTGAAAGGAAGTTTGACGATGTCGTCAATGGTACGGATGTCATCCGGAGTTATGTCCATCTCCTGCAGGCGGTTGCGGTAGAACGGGACGTTGTGGTAGACGTATTTCACAATCTTGTGAAGGCGTTTCCCCTGGAGCTCGCGCATCTGGTCGCGGCTCATGCATTCTTTGGTCTGATTCCAAATCATAGGCTGGTGGAATATTGCAGGCCGAGGTTGAAGGCCCGCAGATTGGCTTCTATTATTGCTTCTCCCTTGCGGGCGAAGATACTTGCAATGGCATCTCTCAGGCTGTCGGCCGAAAGGATGGGAATGTGCGGGGCTGCGACGCCCAGCAGAATCATATTTGCGCTCCTGGGCACTCCGGCATCGTGGGCCATCTGCTCTATGTCGAGGCTGATGGCTCTCGGAATGGTGGCCAGCTCGGCGAGCACGGCGGCTTCGTCGGGATAGTTGGGGATATTGACGAAGGGCTTCGACGAGGTGACTATGACTCCGTCGGGGGTGAGCCAGTTACGGTAGCGCAGGGCTTCCATAGGCTCCATCGATATGAGCAGGTCAACACTGCCTTTGGCAATGAGGTCGCTGTAGATTGGCTCTGTGCTGAGACGCAGGTCGCTCTGCACGTCGCCGCCGCGCTGGCTCATACCGTGGACTTCAGCCTGCTTGAGATTGATTCCGTCGATGAGGGCGGCCTGGCCTATTACGGTAGCGATCGAGAGGATGCCCTGTCCTCCCACGCCTGAAAGTTTTATGTCGAGTTTCATTTTTCAGTCGCTTTTTTAGCCCTCTGCTTGCGGGCGAGGGTCTGCATACACTCTCTCTGGGCGATGATCACCGACAAGCCGTGATAGGCGATCTCCTTGCGGATGAGGTCGGCGATCATTTCGATGTTCTTGGGCAGGGGAACCACCACGTGCAGATGTTCCCGCTCCACTCCGAGACCCAGGCAGATAGCTTCGTATTTGTGGGTTCCGGCGGACTCCTGACCTCCTGTCATTCCGGTGGCCAGGTTGTCGCTTATGATCACTGTGATGTCAGAGTTTTCGTTGGCGGCGTCCAGCAGGCCGGTCATTCCGGAGTGGGTGAAAGTGGAGTCTCCGATCACGGTAAGCACGGGGTACAGGCCGGCGTCTGCAGCGCCTTTGGCCAGAGTTATGGCCGAACCCATATCGAGGCAGCTGTCGAGAGCTTTGTAGGGAGGCAGGGCCCCGAGGGTATAGCAGCCCACGTCACCGAAGATGCGTCCTTCGGGGTGCTCTGCGTAGATCTGTTTCAGCACAGCGAAGACATCCCTGTGTCCGCAGCCCTGACAGAACTGGGGCGGCCTGGGAGCGATGTGCTCGGCGGGTGGGAAGGAAGTCCTGGCCTCGATGCCGAAAGCAGCTGCCACATTGTCCGGGCTGAGTTCGCCGGTGCGGGGCAGACGCCCGGAGAGGCGGCCTTCCACCTTGTATCCGGCTCCGAGGAGGGCGGGAATCTGCTCTTCGACGAAGGGCTGGCCGTCTTCCACCACCAGGATGCTGCTGCAGTGCCCGGCAAGTTTGCGCACGAGAGCTGCAGGTATGGGGTACTGCGATATCTTGAGCAGGGAAATGCCCTGCGGAGAGGCTTCTTTCACATAGTTGTATGCGTTGCCGCAGGCAATTACTCCGAGTCCGCCCTCCGGTCCAAGCTCCAGGGAGTTGAAAGGCGATGATTCGGCGCGTGCGGCTATCTCGCCCTGCTTCGAAATGAGCACCTGATAGCGCCTGCGGGCGTTGATGGGCAGCAGGTTCCAGTTCGCTGTCTCAGTCTCGGGGTTCAGTTTGTTCTGGGCGCGCATCTCGCCGGGCACGACTGCCGCACGGGAGTGGGCGAGGCGTGTGACTGTGCGCATCAGCACCGGAAGCTCGAGTTCTTCAGAAAGGTCGAAGGCGGCTGCCATCATATCGAAGGCTTCCTGCTGATTCGACGGCTCGAAGAAGGGAATCAGTGCGAACTTTCCGTAGAAACGTGAGTCCTGCTCGTTCTGTGAAGAATGCATCGAAGGATCGTCGGCTGCAAGAACCACCACGCCGCCGCGGACTCCGGTAGAAGCCGAATTGACGAAAGGATCGGCACATACATTCATACCCACGTGCTTCATGCACACCAGTGCCCTCTTGCCGGTGAAGGACATTCCCAAAGCCGTCTCCATCGCAGTCTTCTCGTTGGTGCACCAACGGCTGCGCACGGCTCCGCTGCGCCCCTGCGTGCTCATCTGTATGAATTCTGTTATTTCAGTGGAAGGAGTGCCGGGATAGGCATAAACTCCGGAAATTCCTGCGTGTA
>JAGCFF010000170.1 GCA_017650285.1 Bacteroidales bacterium | reverse complement strand
GGCGGAAGCACCGGCCGCAGCACAGGCCCGCATCTCCACTTCGAGACCCGCTACAAGGGCCAGACCTTCGACGCGGAGCGCGTGATCAACTTCGAGACCGGAGCCCTGCGCGATTCCGTGCTTACCCTCAAGAAACACTATTTCAGCATCTATTCGCATTACGGACAGTCAGACAACGAGTCTCAGGCTGCTTCCGACCGCATAATCTATACTGTCCGTTCCGGCGACACGCTCAGCGGCATCGCCAAGAAATACGGCACCACCGTCTCTGCCATCTGCAAGCTCAACAACATTTCTTCGAAGAAGACGTTGAGGATAGGGGAGCGGCTCATCGTCCGTTAGCCTTGTATGGAGTTCCTTTCGTTTACTGACATCTGGGATTGGATCGAGCTCGTGGCTACGGTCCTGGGCATCCTGTATGTGATCAAGGAGGTCCAGCAGAGGGTGTCGATGTGGTACTACAACATCTTCTGCGCGCTGGCTTACGTGGCCATCGGCATACATCAGTTCCTCTGGGGCTCCGTATGCCTGAACATATATTATGTCATTATGGCCTTCCTGGGAATCTACCGTCTGACGAGGGACAAGGCTTCGGTGGCGGCAGGCTCCTCCGGCGAAAAGGACAGGACCATTGTCGTGCGTCCTTTGTCAAGCCGTACGCTGGTGATCTCCCTGGCCGTGTTTGCGGTCGCATCCACTGCGCTCTATTTCGTGTTCAGGTCTCTCGACGATCCCCAGCCGGTGCTGGACTCTGTGACGATGACCCTGAGCATCGTCGGCACATACTGGCTGACGAAGTCCTATATCGAGGTGTGGTTCATCTGGATAATCTCAGATATCCTGCAGATAGCGATGTATGCCCTGCAGGGTATGCCGGCCCCGGCATTTATGTTCGTAGTATACCTCGCTGCCAGCGTCTACGGCTATTTCCACTGGCGCAAGAATATGACGGCTATAGAATAAAGCATGCTATCTCTTCCATTCAGCTTTTCTCCAGCTTCGTCCTGTCACGACGGGTGCCGAGGTTCTTTGCTGTGCTCGGACTGCCGTGCGGGTTGCGGTCGGGGTATCGGCAGATGTCTTCCTGTTGACGGCATCGTATGCCACGAAGTCTTCGTAACTGCCGCTGGTGCCATAAGCCAGTTTGTGGATCCTGGTCCAGATGGCATAGCGTGAGGGAGCGTTGAAGCGTCCGACATTGTTGTCCATAATGCTGGTCAGTGAAGGACGCCATGCTCCGGTCGCGTGCGTGTCACCGCCTTCGAATACGCCAAGTTCATCATACTTGTAGCGCTCGTCGGCAAGGAATGCGGCCCACTTCACTTTCGCGGGGTCGGGAGTTACGTCGATGTTGGCGTACCAGCCGTAAGCGGAGTAGCTCTCGATCTGTTCTTTCCTGTCTTTCGGAAGGGGACCGGTATAATCGTAATAATATTCGTCCAGCAATTTTCCGAATCCGTGACCGCACTCGTGACGGAGCACGACTCCTGTCCTCTCGAAGCTGTCGTCGAGCTTAGTGAAGTAGACAAGTGACGGGCCGCTTGCAAATTTGTCCTTATCCCACTTGTCGGGATCATACATATAGGCAGTGCCGGCGTAATACCTGAAGTCAGGCTGGTTGCCGCAGATGAGCACCAGTACATCCTGCATACGCTCATCGTCCTTGACGGCCTTGCGTGCCATCTCGAAGCACTTCGGGTCGTTTCCGGTTATCTGTGATCCTCCGACGAGGGTTGATCCGAGGCTATGACCGCCGCGCTCGAAACCTTCCGTGGCGGAAACCGTCGTGACGAAATAGATGTTGAAGAGGTCACGGAACGGCTTGTAAGGCTCTATGGCGAAGAATTCTTCGACGACAGCTTTCATATCATTCAGATACTTGCCGCTTGCGACTTCCCTGTCAGAATATGCGTCACCCATCACGACGAGGTCTATGCCACGTCCTTCTGAGGCTGTCTGGTAGACGGTCACTTCGCCCTCGGCGGAATAGTCGCTTGAGATGTAGAAGCCCGGTTCGGGCAGATCCTTGTAGTCATAGGGCTCCATTATGTCCCAATACTGGCTCCATTCCCCATTGCTGGTGTAGATCGAAAGTGTCCTTGAAGGCACATAAAACTTCATTTTGGGTGAATCGGTCATCTGCAGGTCGCCACGGAAAGGAGGGATAAGGCTGCGGAAATAAACCGCCTCCAAAGATCTGCAGCCCATAATGGGATTCCATCCTCCGAAATTCCTGAGGTTCGCTGACAGGGTCAGGGTCTTCAGGGACGTGCAATAAGCAAAGGCGTATGCGCCGATGGAAGTGACCTGGTCGCCCATCGTCACGGAACGGAGGTTCTCCCTTCCGTAGAACAGTTTATCCCCGATCCTCGTGACCTCGTCGGGGATGACATAATCTGCATCGATATTGGGCAGCAGAACCATCAGTTCATTGTCTTTGTTCATAAGGCCCTTATGGTCGGACGTGGCGTATTTGCCGTTCAGGCTTTCCAGATTGTCACATCCGTCGAAAGCCATTCCTATGCTTTCCATCGATTCAGGGACAGTCAGACTCCTGAGTTTCTTGCATCCTTCGAAGGAATAATTCTCAATGTGCCGGATTCCTTCGGGAATTGTATAAGATGAATCATCCTTTCCGGCGAAGAAGGTCAGACTCATAGGGGCCCAAGCGCAATCGCGGTCGTAGAGGAATTTGCGGTCGGCGGAAATGAAATGGCTGTCTCCAAGAAGATTCCTCAGCTCGAAACACTCCTTGAAAGCGTAATGCGCCATTTCCTTGACCGATGCCGGAATCGTGACGGATTCCAGCCCGGAAGCCAGGAAACACATATCACCTATTGTTTCCAATCCTGCTGGAAGCACTATTGACTTCAGTTCCGGGGTTCTCGCGAATACTCCTTCGGTAAGCTTGACTACGCCTGAAGGAATTTCGTATGAAGAGACACCTGCCGCTGCGAAACCATACAGCACTCCGTCGAGGATGACCAGGCGGCCGTCTTCAGAAACGTGGTGTCCGGTGAAACGTTCAAGGTTGGCTTTTTGCCAGCTTGAGAAACAGTAAGATCCGACTTCTTTCAGACTGGCGGGAATCCTGAATTCAGTGATGTTGTCATTAAACTTCATCATATTATTTGCAATGGTTTCCACGCAGTCGGGAATAAGGATGCCGGTCAGCCTTGGTCCTTCTTCTTCGTCACTTACCAGCTGGCCGAATTCCTTGACGGGGCCGCTGAACTGGAGAACGCCATATCCTCTGGATGTGTTGTATTGATTGGATTTAAGTGTGGCAGATCCCTGGTTGTTGACGTTGGTCAGGGCCTTATCGTCTGAGGTGGTATACCAGATTTCGTTGTCGGCAGGCATCTCTCCTTCAGGAAAACCTTTACTGCCCTGGATGCAGGTTACCGTGCACTTGGCGGAGAAATCGCCGCTCTGCGCTGTAATGGTGCAGGTGCCGGGGGCGACTGCAGTCACCACGCCTTTCGGGTCGACTGTCGCCACTTTGGGGTCGTCGGAGGTCCAGGCGACTGACTTGTCGGTGGCGTCGGCAGGTGATACGGTTGCCACAAGAGTCAAGGTCTCGCCTACATATATGGAGGCTTCCTTGAGGTCGAGGCTGATGCCTGTAACCGGTATGCGGACGGGATTTACTGTCACCTGGCATACGGCGCTCTTGCCGCCGGCCGATGCGGTAATGTTGGCTGAGCCTTCGCCTACAGCTTTCACGACTCCGTTGGATACGGTCGCCACGCTGGTGTTGGAGCTTGACCAGGTGACTTCCTTGTCGGTAGCGTTGGAGGGCGAGACGGTAGCGCTGAGGCTGACAGTACCACCGACTGCGAGGGTGATTGAGGTCTGGTTCAACGATACGCTGGAAACAGCCACTACAGGGTCATCGGGAGGTGTACAGCCGATTACGAAACCGAGGGTGAGAACTGCCATTATCAAAGATATGGACAGGGAGTGCGAAAGCTTTTTCATAAGGCTCAAGATATGTTTGTACTAAAGTAAGGATTTTTTCTGAATAGATTATATTTGTGTCAAATGACTGCAGGCAGATGGCATATATAGGTCTTATTTCTGATTCACACGGATATTTCGACGACAAGTTGCGCAAGTTTCTCGATCCGGTCGATGTCGTGTGGCACGCGGGGGATTTCGGAACTGGTGAGGTCGCGCAGGAGATTGCGGCCTTCAAGCCTCTGGTGGGTGTATATGGCAACTGCGACGGCTATGACGTGCGGAGTTTCCATTCAGGGGTGGAGTGTTTCGAACAGGACGGTATGGGCGTGCTGATGACTCACATCGGCGGCTACCCCGGACACTATGACTTGCGGGCCCTGCGTTTGATAGAAATGGTACGTCCGCAGATTTTCGTCTGCGGCCATTCCCACATTCTGAAAGTGGTCTTCGACAAGCACTACGATATGATGGTCCTCAATCCGGGCGCCTGCGGCGTCGAGGGCTTCCATCTGGTGCGCACTGCCCTCCGTTTCCGTATCGAAGACGGCAAGCTCAAGGATATGGAGGTGGGCGAGTGGCCCAAGTTTACCAAGTCGTGAAAGGGTGATTTGACAGGTAAGAGTTGTAGTAACGCCTGTCGCCGGTGACTTCCTGGCCGAGCCAGCCGGGCAGTTCGACATCCTCGTCCACGGATTTGAGTTCGATTTCGGCGATTATGAGGCCGGCGTTGGCTCCTTCGAAGACGTCTATTTCCCAAGGATGGCTGCCTGTGCTGCGGACAATGTGGCGCGTCTTTGCGATGGGTGTCGGCTCTGCGAGTTCCATCAGCGCATTTGCGTCCTCAAGAGGAATCTCCATTTCCCATTCATAGCGGGAGAGTCCGCCGTCTAAGGATGGTCCTTTCACCGTGATGTAGGCCTGGCTGTCCTTCACGCGTACGCGCACTGTCCGGCCTTTAGATGAATTCAGGTAGCCCTGAACGATGTGGTGCGATTCGCAGACTTCCCCAAGGAAATCTCCCTTTACCAGAAACTTGCGTTCTATTTCCTGTGCCATAACAATACTCTTTGGCGCAAAGATAAAACCGGAAATGTCATTTGCCAGAGAAGCGGCCGGCGAATATGATGGAGCCGGAACCCCATTCATCAATTACGTACAAGAACGGCTGGTCTGCGTGGAAGACGATGTGCTGCCCGGGTTGGAGTGGTCCGGCGCTTCCATACCATCCTGTCATCGATACGGCAGCAGCCTCAGTCCTTTCTTCATCCACCTTTATAACGGCATCCTGCTTTATCAAGCTGAGAAAGAAAGCAGTCTCAGACAAGGCGCTGAAATCTGCCTTTGGACTGAAGGCAGCAGGCATTCCCATGTCCGAGAGGATCTTATTGAGCTCGATTTCGTATTTTGTCTCGAACTTGGGTAGCCAGACATCCACTTCGCACCTAACGAAGTTGCCGCCGTGCGTGAGATTATACCAGTCGGTGCTTTTCAGGGCCTCAGTCACATCGGAAAGTGTCTTGCCATCGGCAGGCAATATTACCCTCATACTGAAAGCATCATTGCCGTAAGAGAGCCGTAAGATCCTGTACTCATCATTCTCATAATAAAAAGCAGAGCGTTCGTCCTTCATCATTGGAACTTTTTTTACAGATCCCTCCGAGGTGGTGAATTTTTCACTGGCAGTGTTTTCTTTTGGAAACTTATCCTGCCACTGGCTGTTGAAATACAGAGCATTGAGGAGATAGGCGACAGCTTGAGGAGATACATCATCCAGAACCTTGGGTATGAGCCCTTTGGTCTTTTCTGAGCACCAACCGTTGATGGCTTTCAATGTGCTGGCGGGATCGCTGAAGTCCAGATTGGCGGCTTCGGCCTGGTAATACTTGCCGATAGTGCTCTTATAGCTGTCGAGGACAGGGTATTTCTGATTGACAAAGATGGAGTTGGCGATGTTTATCTTGGTCCTTTTGTCCAGAGAAGGCAGCTGTTGCATCATAGACTGACCGAATTCGTTCACGGCGTCTGCTTCGCCAGCGCCGTAGCCGAGTACCTTGCAGATTTCATCGGCAGTCTGACCCTGGGCTCCATCGAGAATCATTCCGAGCAGGAGTTGCAGGCTGATAGGCGATATTATGAAATCCCCCTTCTCTGTTCTGCTCACGCGGTCGATGAAGTCAAAAGCGAAAGTATTGCCTTGCCTTGCAAATTCTTTCGACTTGGTGGACAGTTGGACTTCCTTGAATGGATTGTTGGCCAAATCTTCTGGATCCACATATTCTTCCCCACCTTCAATCTTGTTGCAGGAAATGGTTCCCAAGACAATGGCAGCAATAGCGGCAATGACAGCAAATCGTCTCATAATTATGCTTATTAATATCGTTTCTTGATATATAACACACAAACTTACAAAATACTGCTCGCACTTACATAAAATTTGATGAGTAGTAAGAAATACAAACAGTGACAGCGTATCAAAGGGCGGAAGGTCGCAGGAAAGCAAAGGCTCGGAGGTAACTCGCCCGTGTCAGGGAAAAATGGAGCAGGGCAATCGGCCTTGGAAGGCATCCTGGGGCAGGTGAGTCTGCTCCACTGCCAGAAATAAGCCAGAGGAGCAGGCCAACCCCCTTCAGAGGCCTCTCTGGGGCATACTCGCCTGCTCCATTTTGCCCAGGAACTATTGGAACTGCTTCTCGGCGAGATTGCGAACAGATCGTCGCGCCGCTGCCGCCGTGTCACAGACCTGACTTGCGGCGACCACCGTTCGCTAGCGCTCACTCCGACCCTCCCATTGCACATTACTGGGGCGCTGCCCCAACCCCCGCCGCTCTCTCGCCCTCGCTCAAGCGCCCTTTACGCCGCTGTCCCGCGTCCGTGACCACTGCGCTCCACGAAGTTATCCTCGGCGAAGCGAGGAGAGACCGTCCATATCTCCCCGCAGTGCCGCCGGGAGATAACTTCCTTTTCACCGTGGTTGCATTATCGCCTCCCGCTTGCCGAACATTCACAGCGCAAAAGCACCTCTTCTATAAAAGCCGCTAGCGCTCCTTGTCGTGCGCTGCAAGGCCAAATCTCCTCACACCGCATCCCAATGTGCCCCACAATACCTGCAGCGCAGCCCCGCCAGGACTGCGAATTTCGGGTTTGCACCCCGCACCCCTTCCATCCATTCTGTGTCCACGAAATGAGTTGGCGCACCCAAACCCGACATTCGCATTCGCTAAGTACCACCTCCACAAGTGCTTGCAGAAGGGGTTGCGCGTCAATGCAGGGGAAAATCCTCCCGCATTCTAAACCGACCCCCTCCACGGGCCCTTCCAGGGCAGGTGCCACACGAATGCGAATTTTGGGTTTGCCTCCGGCTGCTGCCGCAGCCTGCCCCGAAGGGGCGGAAGGACGTAAGAAGAAACACATGACGGGAATAGCAAGGCGCTTCAGCGCCGTGGCGGAGTGTGCGCAATGTCCGAAGGACACGAGCCACGGAGCCACCCGGGTTCTGCGAAGCAGGTTCCGGCATTTCCCCCTTGGGGGATGTCGCGAAGCGACAGGGGGTTAGACTTTCCGCACGAAAAAAGTCCTGCGCATTGCAGGACTTTTTGAGAGCGGAAAACGGGTTTCGAACCCGCGACCTTCGGCTTGGGAAGCCGACGCTCTACCGACTGAGCTACTTCCGCATCAGGTTGTTGCAAATGTACTCCATTTGATGTAATTTTACAAGATACGATTTGCAAGATATAAACCTATTAATACAATTACGAAATGCTCAACCACAAATTAGTCCTGAGATGCTTCGAGAAGCAGTTTGGACACAAGAAATGCAGCCTGTACACATCTCCCGGCCGCATCAACCTCATAGGAGAACACACTGACTACAACGGCGGATTCGTACTCCCCGCAGCCATCGACAAAGCTATGTCAGTAGCCATCTGCAAGAACGGCACCGACACCGTCAACGTATATTCGATGGACTTCAAGGCAAGGCTGGCGATAGACATCAACGGCCCGAAACCCGAAGAGCAGTGGGCCTGCTATATCTACGGTGTGGTAGCCGAGATGAAGAAACGCGGCGCCAACCCCGGCGGCTTCGACTGCGTGTTCGGAGGTGACGTTCCCCTCGGTGCAGGTATGTCTTCTTCAGCTGCCCTCGAGTCAGTGTTCGGCTATGCCATAAACGACCAGTTCAAGCTCGGCTTCAAGCGCGAGGACCTCGCCAAGATCGGCCAGATGACAGAGCATAACTATGTAGGCGTGCGCTGCGGCATCATGGACCAGTTCGCATCGCTGTTCGGCAAGGACGGCCACGTGATCCGTCTCGACTGCCGCAGTCTCAAATACAAGAGATTCCCCTTCAATCCCCGCGGCTACAGGGTGGTCCTCATCG
>JAGCFF010000169.1 GCA_017650285.1 Bacteroidales bacterium | reverse complement strand
TCTACGGATCCCGCGGTGCCAACGGCGTCATTATGATTACAACCGAGCACGGTGCCCAGGGCGCTCCGGTAAGGGTCAACTTCAATTCCTATGGAATGTACAAGCAATGGCTTCCTTACCCGTTTATGAACACCAAGCAGCTCACCGAACTTCGTGACCTCGCCAAGAAATACATCGACGGCGCGGACGAGTACAGGGACTTGTATGACACCGACTGGCAGGCTGTCTACTACGAGCCCGGCTATGCGGTGCAGAACAACCTTTCAGTGACCGGAAGCACCAACGGCGGCAACTTCTCTCTCGGTGCAAGCTACTACAAGGACGAGTCCAACATCCCTACCGAAGGTTTCGACAGGGTCAACGTCAGGGGTAGCATCGACCAGAAGATAGGCAAATATCTGGCAGTGGGATTCTCCACCAACCTCGGTACCAACAAGAACTACGGCCAGGGTGCCGGCGGTGCCCAGGTAGACCTTACTCCTATGGTCAGCCCCTACGACGAGAACGGCAACATCCGCCGCGGCGCCATCAATATGCCGAAGGACCAGAACTATGTGGTCAAGACCCGCGAGCTGATGTACGAGATCGCTGACAAGAACATCAACGAGTCAATCCGTTACAGCGCATACAACAATGCCTATGTGGAAGTGGAGGCCCCGTTCCTCAAGGGTCTGAAATACCGTCTCAACGGAGGTTACAACTTCAGGCTGAACGAGAACGGAACATACAGGGGCCAGGGCATCCTGAACAGCGTGCTCACTGAGCCTGCCACGGCAAGCCGCTCCTGGAGCCTGAGCAAGAACTGGACTCTCGAGAACCTGCTGACTTTCAACAGGACCTTCAACGATGTCCACAACCTGAACATTACGGGTATGTTCTCAGCCGAGTCAGCCACAAGCTACGGCAACAGTTTCTCTTCACGCGGCGTTCCCGCCGACTATATGCTGTACTATTATATGGGAGACGGTGCTGGTGATCTCACCTTCAACCCGAACAACCAGTCATACAGCAAGACCAACCTGATGTCAGTGATGGGCCGTGTGATGTACTCATACGCCAACAAGTATATGATTTCCGCCACCGTGCGTTCCGATGGCTCCTCAAGGCTCGCCGACGGCAAGAAATGGCACACATATCCTGCCGTATCCCTCGGATGGAACATCAGCAACGAGGACTTTATGAGGAACGTCGCCTGGGTTGACATGCTGAAGCTCAGGGCCGGTTACGGTCAGACTTCAAACCAGTCAATCAGCCCGTATTCAACCCTCGGCCGTCTGTCTTCACGCTACTACAACTACGACACAGACTATGTGACTGCCTACTACGTTACATCTCTTCCGAACACAGACCTTGGATGGGAGTATTCAGAGACTTGGAACTTCGGTATAGACTACGGTTTCTTCAACGGCCGCCTGAGCGGTAGCCTGGAGTATTACCACGTCCTTACCAAAGACCTGCTGATGACCATCAACCTTCCTTCTACCGCAGGTGTGAACAGCTATACCGCGAATGTCGGCAAGACGATGAACAACGGTGTCGAGTTCACGGTCAACGGCACCATCATCCAGCACCGCGGCGACGGCTTCACCTGGACCGCAGGCCTGAACTTCTATCACAACCACAACGAGATCGTGGAACTGGCTTCCGGCCAGGACGAGGACAGGGCTAACAACTGGTATGTCGGCTATCCTGTCAATTCATTCCGCGAGTATGTATACGAAGGCCTCTGGCAGCAGGACGAAGAAGCTATGCGCGAGAAACTCGAGCCAGGCGGAAACGTCGGTATGATCAAGGTTCAGTACAACGGAGAATATGACGCCAACGGCAATCCCGTCAGGGTTATCGGCGATGACGACAAGGTCGTGATGACCAACGAGCCTAAGCTGCAGGGCGGTTTCAACTCGCTGATGTCGTGGAAAGGCTTCGACTTCAACGTCGTCGGCAGCTTCCAGGTTGGCGGTATGCTTACTTCCAACATCCACAACGGCTATCAGAACCTTCTGTCAGGCCGCCGCAACAATGTTGTGGTTGACTACTGGACACCCGAGACTCCGAACGTGCGATTCCCTGCTCCCGGCGGTGCGACATCCGGCGGTGACAATGCCAAGTACATCGAGACTGCGTCAAGATGGACCGGATCGAACGTCCTCATCAACACCATCACTCTCGGTTACAACTTCGGCAACCTGAGGGCCGTGAAGAACATCGGCCTGCGCAGCTGCCGCCTCTATGCGACAGTTCAGAACCCGTTCGTAATCTACTCGCCGTTCTATAAGGAGACCGGTATCCGTCCTGTTTCCAACAGCGGTGCATACGCCGTGTCTCAAGGCACTCCTCCGACTGTCAACTATCTGCTCGGTCTCAACTTGTCATTCTAACCTAAAGTCCGAATAACCATGAAAACATTAAAATATTTTGCGTTAGTAGCTATTTTCTCAATAGTGTGCGTTTCCTGTGGTGAGGACTTCCTGAAGGAGCAACCCAGGACTCTGTTCGTCCCTTCATATTTCAATACTGAAGCTGGAGTGGAAGGCGGATTGAACTATATGTATTACCACCTGAGGAACGTTTACGGCGGTGGTAATATGATCAACCAGATGGGCCCCGGCACGGATGAGTTCACCTGTGGCGGTTCTGCCCGTATCGAGCATCAGGTGGCTGATATGGGTGAAGGCACTACCCAGTGGTCTGCATCGCAGAACCCGGCTTCTTCTACCTGGACTACCTGCTTCGGCAACATCAATACCGCCAACGGCGTTATCGAGAACGGTGAAAAGAACGGAGTGTCTCCGGCACTGCTTGCCGAAGCATATTTCTTCCGTGCATTCGACTATTTCCTGCTGGTCCAGACCTTCGGCGGCGTGCCTATGGATCTCGGTTCGGGCGAGCTGAAATTCAATGCCACTCCCAGCCGTACTTCCATCCGCAACACTGTAGACGAAGTTTACGACAAGTGCATCATCCCTGATTTCCAGTATGCAGTGGACAATCTGCCTGACCAGCCCCGTGTAAAGGGTGCCGTCACCAAGACTGTCGCCCGCCTCTATCTTGCCAAGGCATATCTTACCTACGCCTGGTGGAACGAGAATCCGAAGAACATTCCTACTTATCCCGAGACTACGACCAATGCTGAAGGCCAGACACACTCTGTGGTAAGGGATGCCTCAAAGGCAAAGGGGTATTTCCAGAAAGCTTATGACATCGCTCTCGAGGGTATCAGCAAGGCTCCGTCCATCTATGGGCTCGAGGCTACCGAATATGACCTCTGGAAGGGTGCCAACAAGTATTCAAAGGAGTTCCTTCTCTATGCCGACTATACCATTGACAACGTGCAGTATGGCGGTACCAGCCTGACCGAGTCCGGTGGTGGCGCGCCTGACAACTGCGAGTTCTGGTATCACAACCCGAACTACACATACATCAGGGCCGGTCTGTCTCCTGAACGCAAGATAACCAAGGGAGTCGAGGAGTGGTCGTCCGGAGCGGCTATCACCCGTTCTGCGGAGCAGGGCTACGGACGTCCCTGGACACGTATGGCTCCTGTACACGAGGTGTTCTACAACACTTTCGTGAACGACCACGACAGCCGTCTCGACGTGACCTTCAATATGGCATACCGCCAGAACTATTCAAGGTACCAGAAGAAGGAGAAATCTCACGTGGTATATGGCGCCAACAATCTTCCTGTGGAGTATGACGGCGTAATCCTCAAGTTCTTGTCTAAGAACCAGGAACCCGGCGTTGTCGTATATCCTATGGACCGTCCCGGCGTCACCGATATGAAGGGCCCGTCAGCGTATGCCGGCGGCGAGATGCCTGGCGAGTCAGCATTCGTCATCGAGCCCAACCACATCGGCCGAAACAACTACCCGGGCCCCTGGAAGGTGTCAGTATATCGTACCGACAAGGGTGATAACGAGCCCGGTGCTCCCAACTCCGGCAACTTCCGTCCGTTGGTCATCGCCCGTTTTGCCGAACTGTATTTCGTGGCAGCCGAGGCTTATGTCAAGGGCGCTACCGGAAGCCAGAGTGCTACCGACCTGATGAAGGTCATCCGCGCGCGTGCCGGCAAGTGGAGCTTCTCTGTGGCTGACCAGAAGGCCGTATCGTATGACTACAGCGCCGAACTGGTTGCCGAGACTCCTGCAAATATTACGATCAACTGGCTGCTGGACGAGTACAGCCGCGAGTTCTTCGGCGAGTCAAGACGCTGGTTCGACCTTGTCCGCACGCAGACCTGGACTGACAGGGCTTCTACCTACAAGATGACCGAGGCGTTTACCAAGAACGATCCCAACGAGCATACCTACAAGAGGGTAATCGAGCCTCACCACTACATCAGGCCTATTCCCATCGACCACCTGAACGGTCTTGAGATGACTGATGAGGAAAAGCAGGTATACCAGAATCCCGGCTACCTGAACTAGCAAGCCTTACGATACGATCAAAGGCCGCCCGAAAGGACGGCCTTTGTTCTTTATATGTCGGTAAGGCTATTCGGCGAATTTCTTGCCTGCGCCCCAGGCTTTGCCTACTTCTTCCCCGATGACGCGGTAGCTCATCGCGGCTGCGTCAAAGACTATGGGCTGGAGTTTTGCCAGGTCGACCTTGCCGTCGGTGAGGATGCTCTCGTCGGCGCTCATATTGACTACTTCGCCCACGAGGATGCCGTCAGACCAGCTGAGCACCTTGCATTCCAGCGAGAGGGGATATTCATTGATGATGGGGGCGTCTACATTGGGGCTGGGGGTGACGCTGAATCCTACCTTGGCCACTTTGTCTGCGACCTTGTTGCCGCTCACGAGGCCGAAATAGTCGGATTCGGCTACTGTGCGGGCATCCGCGAAGCTTACCGTGAAAGCGTTCGTGCGTTCCAGGTTCTTGGTGGTCTTATGGTTCGACATGCTGACTACTATCTGCTTGAAGTCGTACTGGCCGGCCCAGGCGGCCATCATAACGTCGGGAGTATGGTCTGCATCCCAGGTGGCGATCATTACGCAGGGCTGGGGAGTGGTAACCAATGCGTGGTCGGGGCCGAAATTCTTGCGGCCTGCAACCTCATTGAATGAATTCTCAGTTTTCATATTGTAGTTGTTATTGATTGGACTATAAGTCAAAGGGAATCTCTCCCTGCATGAATAATACGGCGTTGCCGGTGATGAACACCCGTTGGCCTTCGAGGCGTACGTGAAGTGTACCGCCGCGGGGGGACAGTTGCCTTGCAACCATCTCTGTCTTCCCGAGTTTTCCTGCCCAAAGAGGGGTAAGGTAAGTATGGGCGCTGCCCGTGACGGGATCTTCGGGAACATTCAGTTTGGGATAGAAACAGCGGGAGACGAAGTCGAAATCCTGGGAGCGGGCAGTAATGACGAGACCGCGGCCGTCGACACGGCGCATTGCGTCATAATCCGGAACCAGGGCGGCCAGATCCTTTTCTGATCCGATGACTGCAACCGTATCTCCGCCATCGTAGTATGCCTCCTTTGCAAGACCGCCGGTGGCCGCAAGGATTTCTTCCGTTACCGGTACGGCCTTGTACGGGCCGACCGGGAAATCCATCGTGTAGCCGTCCGGGCAGGGCCTGACGATGAGCTCTCCGCTGAGCGTGTGGAAATGCATCTCTTCCACGCCCCTGTCCGCAAACCGGTGCAGCACGAACGAGGTCGCCAGCGTGGCGTGACCGCACAGTTCGACCTCACCTCCCGGTGTGAACCATTTCAGGTCATACTCTCCCTTGCCGCGCCTGACGACAAAGGCGGTTTCGGAGTAGTTGTTCTCGATGGCTATGGCCTGCATCAATTCCGTGGCAGGCATCTGACGGCAAGGAAGCACCGCCGCCGGGTTGCCGGAGAAGAGCGTGTCGGTGAAAGCGTCAGCAATGTACTGGATCATCAGATATCTGAATTGGTTCAACAACCAAAAGTACGAATTTGAGCTTTTAAGTACAAAACGACAATAGTCACACTATTGTCGACTGGCTATCTTTTTTTCTGATTTCATCGTATAGCTTAGCGGGAAAGAACGAGAATTATTTGTTTTACTGTAGGATTTTTCCTACACTTGCATTGAGTTTTATGAAATATGCTGAGCTGGAGAGAAGACTGCGAAAATACAACTGCTACGACACTGGGGAACAGGCGAACGGACACCCGCTTTGGTACAGCCCTATCACGGGAAGGATATTTAAAATGAGTAACCATAGCACGAATGAAGTACCAAAGGGAACTTTGCATCAAATACTGCGAGATGCCGGTATAATTGTTACGAAATAGATTGTTGGAATATGAAAAAAGTGAAAGTATATATTGAATTGGCAGAGTTCGGGTACTCTGCGTATATGCAAGAATCCGGATTGGATTATGGCTGTACAGGAGAAGGAGCTACAGTCGAAGAAGCAATAGAAGACTTTAAAAAGTCTTATGACGGCATCCGCGAATACTATGTAAGACACGGAAAACAATTCGAAGAAGTCGATTGTTCCTTCTATTATGACACGGCAAGTTTTCTGGAAGAATACAGCAAAGCATTCAGCCTTGCAGGCCTCGAACGGATTACTGGAGTAAGCCAGGCCCAACTCGGACACTTCCTTCATGGCCGCCGCAAGCCCTCTGCAAGTACCGTTGCTAAAATTCAGGCCGGAGTGGAGCGATTCGCCCGTGACCTGACAGCAATCCGCTTTATCTAGAAATCAACCAACAATAAAACCAAAAAAGCACTAGCTTTGCAGCACTAATCAAAAACACTATGAACCGTAGCCAACAAATCATCCGTACCAGTGTGGTCGGAGTAGTGACGAACGTGCTGCTGGCAGCATTCAAAGCCATTGTCGGCGTGCTGGCCCACAGCTTCGCCATAGTGATGGACGCCGTAAACAACCTGAGTGATGCCCTGTCAAGCGTAATCACCATAGTCGGCACCAAACTCTCCCAGAGACCGGCAGACCGCAACCACCCCTACGGCCACGGCAGAGTGGAATACTTCAGCGCCATCATCATAGCAGTCATCGTGCTGTCGGCCGGTATCACATCGCTCATAGAATCTGTCAAGAAAATCATACACCCCGTCGAACCCAGTTATACCACAGTTACGCTGGTGGTGATCATCGTAGCGATAGCAGTCAAGCTGCTGCTCGGCAGATACGTCAAGAAACAAGGCGAAAAACTGGAAAGCGACGCCCTCGTAGCGTCAGGCTCAGATGCGCTCTTCGACGCCATAATCACCCTGGCAACACTTGTTTCAGCAGGAATAATGCTGCTGTGGGGAGTGTCGCTCGATGGAATCCTGGGAGCACTGATCTCCCTGTTCATCATCAAGGCCGGAGTCGAGATGATCGCATCGCCCGTCAATGAACTGCTTGGAGCAAGAGTTTCCCCCGAACTGATCAGCTCCATCAAGAAAGAGATAATGGAGTTCGAAGAAGTGCACGGCATATACGACATCATCCTGCACAACTACGGCCACGACCTGATGATCGGCTCGCTCCACATCAGCGTCGACGACACCCTCACCGCCCAGGAAATCCACGGCCTGACCCGCAAGATAAGCATCCTGATGTATATCAAGCACAACATCATCATGACGGTCGGGATATACTCCGTGGCAACAGGCAAGAACAAACGCAAGGAACTCCAGACGCTCGTCACAAGCACCCTGGCTGCACACCCTGAGATAGTCCAGGTACACGGATTCTACTACGATGAAAAAGAAAACTACGTAGCCGTAGACGTAGTGCCCGACTATTCAGTGACCGACGAGGCCGCACTGTGCAAGACGCTGACCGAAGAGCTCAGCGCAGCGATACCCGGCAAGCCGATACTCGTCACCGTCGACCACAATTTCAGCGACTGATATTAGGACTTTTACTGAGAAATGAGAGCACGGTAGCCTTCCAGGCTTCCGATGTCGAGGCGTGTGCCCGGCATACGGAGGGCGTGGAGAGCTGCAACCCTCGAGATATAGCCTGCAAGATTGCCTGGAGCGTCCCACTGGCAGCCGTTGTCGATGGCATCGAGAATCAGAGGGATGTCAGCCGAACCGTAGATGTAGAAGGGCGGAGTCACGTGGTGGCTCTTGGGATTCGCAGGCTTCTCTTCCATATCGGTGACGCGGCCCGTCTCGTCGAAGCAGATGACTCCGCAGCGGTGCAGCCTTTCCTCGTCAGCCTCGTCGTAGTAGAAGATCACGGCGGTCTTTTTCTGATGGAAGAAGTCTACCAGCGACGACAGTGAGAAATCCAGCAGGTTGTCGGCGGCAGCGACAAGGATGTCGTCATAGATGCCGAACTCCTTGATGGCGGCCACCAGGTCGCCCACGGCACCCACGCGGTTGTCGTTCGAGGTGGACCCGTCGTCGAAGAGGCGGATGGGCTTCGAATATCTCTTGCAAGCCTCCTCGAGCCATTGCTCGAAAATGCCTATGAAGCGGTGGTTGGTCACGATGATGTGCTCGTCGATAACCTCCAGGGCATCCACATCCACCAGCATACGGTCGAGGATGGTGCTGTCGCCCACGGGCAGAAGCGGCTTGGGAAAATTCTCGGTGAGAGGATACATCCTCGTAGCATAACCGGCAGCCAGAACGACATTTTTCATAAGCTATCCCTCAATGAAAGCGGCGCCGTCGGCGCTCTTCACGAAATGAACCTCGAAAGTCTCCTTGTACTGGGGGAACTCGGCGAGATAGCGGCTGGATATGCTCTCGCGTATGGCATCTTTCTTAGCAGGATCCACCAGGGCGATGCAGGCACCCTTGAAACCGGCGCCGGAGAAACGTCCGCCATAGATGCCGTCGGTCTCGCGCATAGCACGGTAGATGCTGATGAGTTCGGGGCTGCCGCATTCCCAGTTGTTGATGGAGCTCTCGCAACTCTCGAAACTCAGCTGGCCGAGCCACTCGATATTGCCGGAATCCCAGGCTGTCACGGCCTGGCGCACACGCTTGTATTCGCTGAAGAAATGCTCGGCGCGGTTGGCAAAACGGCGGGGCAGCTTGTCGCGATGCTTTTCGTATAGAGAGCGGGGCACATCCCGCATGAATGTCTTGTCAAAGGGCTTGATGGTCTGGTCGTCGTATGCCAGAAGGTCCCAGGCCGCCACCTTGCACTCCTGCACCCTGAGGTTGAAGTCGCTGCTCATCAGGTTGCGTGTGAGCCCGCTGAAGAAGATGCCGAACTCGAACTCCTTCATCTTCGGATTGCGCGGGATCAGGCGGTACTCGTTGCTGTCGCAGTCCAGCATCAGCATATGGTCCTTCTTGCCGAGAACGATGCAGGACTGGTCGAGCAGTCCGTTGTTCAGCCCGATATACTCCCTTTCAGCCTCGGAAGCAATGGTTATGACCTCCATCGGCATCAAAGAGATGTCGTTGGCCCTGGCAAAAGCCATCACATAGCACACCAGAACCGCAGCGCTGGACGAAAGACCGCCCACCGGAAGGCTGCCGGAAATCTTGCCGCGGATGCCCTTCTTCAGACCGAAGCGCTTGCGCAGGGCGTACTTGGCTCCGAGGGCGTAGTCGCCCCAGTTTCCTTGCCTGAGGATGGTCTTCTGACGGATGTCGAAGCTCACCTTGCCGTCGAAGTTGCTGCTTTCCAGCTCGACGGAGCCATCTTCCGTAATGTCGAAGAACAGGTCCACACCCCTGTCGAAGGGGAAGCCTGTGACAAGGCCGTGCTGATGGTCGACGTGCGCTCCCACGGGGCAGATGCGGTAGGGAGCGAAAATATGATGCTGCATACGATTTTTTTAAGTACTGACCACAAAGTTAATTTATCTTTGTATAAAACAACAGAGATTATGGCATACGAAATCAGGAATCCGGAGCTGTGGCCGGACGGTGAGCTGAAAATAGGGTGGGTCGCCGCACATATGCCGCTGCTGTCGGCGCTCAAGGAAGAATTCGAGGCGACAAAGCCTTTCAAGGGGCTGCGAATAGCCTTGTCGGTGCATCTGGAGGCGAAGACCGCCTTCCTCTGCAAGACCCTGGCTGCCGGCGGAGCCGAGATGTATGTGACCGGCAGCAATCCCCTTTCAACCCAGGACGACATAGCTGCAGCGCTGGTCCGCGACTCGATGAATGTCTTCGCGTGGTATGACGCCACACCCGAAGAGTACGACCGTCACATCACCAAGGTCGTCGAGGCCGCCCCGAACATCATAATCGACGACGGCGGAGACCTGGTCAGCAAGATACACGCGAGCTTCCCGCAGCTGCTGAGCGGCGTGATGGGAGGCTGCGAGGAGACCACCACCGGCATCCTGCGCCTGAACGCGATGAACAAGGCCCGCAAGCTGGCCTTCCCGATGATACTGGTGAACGACGCCCCCTGCAAGCACCTCTTCGACAACCGCTACGGCACCGGGCAGTCGGTGTGGAACGGCATCAACCGCACCACCAACCTCATAGTAGCCGGAAAGACCGCTGTCGTGGCCGGATACGGCTGGTGCGGAAAGGGAGTGGCTATGCGCGCCAAGGGACTGGGTGCCAAAGTAATAGTCACCGAGGTGGATCCCGTCAAGGCCATCGAGGCAGTGATGGACGGCTTCCAGGTGATGCCTATGAGGCAGGCGGCTCCACTGGGCGACATATTCGTCACCGTGACCGGCTGCAAGGATGTCATCACCAGCGACGACTTCCGAGTGATGAAGGACGGCGCCATCTGCTGCAACGCCGGCCATTTCGACTGCGAAGTCAACATAGAAGACCTGAAAGCTATGGCAGTAAGCCATCATCCCGCCCGCAAGGATATCGAGGCCTATGTGCTTCCTGACGGACGCACAGTCTACATCCTCGCCCAGGGCCGTCTGGTGAACCTGGCTGCAGGAGACGGCCATCCCGCCGAGATAATGGATATGTCATTCGCAATTCAGGCCCTCTGCGCCCGGTTCCTGGCTGCTGAAGGCCCCCTGCACCGCGCTCCCGGCGATATGGTGCTGCAGGTTCCCGACGCCATCGACGACGAAGTGGCCCGCCGCAAACTCGCGACCCTGGGCTGCAGCATAGACAGCCTCACCGAAGAGCAGCACCGCTATATCTACGGAGAATAAATCCCGAACACCTGAACTATAAAGATATGAAACGTTTCAGTCTATTGATTCTAATGCTGTCAGTGTCGGCTCTGGCCTGGGCCCAGCACCCGTCAGACTACAATGCCGGCGGCAGCTTTCCGCAGATCAATGCGGACAATTCCGTCACCTTCAGGGTGAACTCTCCCGATGCCAAGGCCATCACCGTGGACCTCGGCGGACGCTATCCGATGGCCAAGGATGCTGGCGGATTCTGGACGGCGACCACCGCCCCTCAGGTTCCCGGCTTCCACTACTACTCGCTCATTGTCGGAGGCCAGTCTTTCGCTGATCCCGCGACCCGTACTTTCTACGGAATGAGCCGCTATGCCAGCGCCGTGGAAGTCAACGAAGAAGCTGTAGACGCCGATTTCTACACTCCGAAGAAAGATGTGCCGCAAGGTGCTGTCCGCTCAGTGCGCTTCTGGTCCGACGTATGCCAGCAATACCGCAGGATGTATGTCTATACCCCGGCCGGTTATGAGCAGAACCCCGGCAAGCGCTATCCCGTGCTCTATCTGCAGCACGGCGGAGGCGAGGACGAGACCGGATGGATCTACCAGGGCTTCGCAGACGTGATACTCGACAACCTCATCGCCAAGGGTGAGGCCGAGCCGATGATAATAGTGATGAACTGGGGTGTCGCCAGCAGGCCCGATGGCACCGAGGCTTTCGACCAGATGATGGTGGAAGACGTGATTCCATTCGTGGACAAGCGTTTCCGCACCATTGCAGACCGTGACCACCGTGCTGTGGCTGGCCTCTCCTGGGGTGCCAAGCAGGCTTACGACCTGGGCTTCGGCTACAAGGACCTCTTCTCCTGGGTGGCCGGCTTCAGCGGCATCATAGTGATAGGCGAGTTCAACACACGCAACCCCGGCTTCAAGGATCCTGAGCAGTTCGCTTCCGCCTGGAACGGACTCTTCAAGAATCCAGTGGCCTTCAACAGCGACTATCATCTCGTGTTCTGCACCACCGGCGAGGCGGAAGGCAAACTCATCGAGGAGATGCACGACATCCTGCTTGCCAACGGCATCCAGAACGAATATTACTGCTCTCCGGGCACAGCCCACGAATGGCTCTCCTGGCGCCGCAGCCTCTATCAGTTCGCAAAGAAACTTTTTAAATAGACTACGATGAAAACCAGATATATACTCACAGCGATACTTGCAACTGCAGCCGTTCTTGCATCCTGCAAGGAGAAACCGGTAATAGGCCTTATCACGGAGCCCACTCCAGCCAGCAGCAACCTGCCCGGCAAAGAGTACCCCAAGATCAATCCGGACCTGAGCGTCACCTTCCAGGTGAATGCGCCCCAGGCCGAGAGCGTGGCGCTGAATCTCGGCAAGAACTATCCTATGGAGAAAAATGCCGACGGAATATGGGAAGTGACCTGCGACCCTCAGGTTCCCGGCTTCCACTACTATTCCATCATAGTCGACGGAGTGCAGCTGGCAGACCCTTCCAGCCAGCTGTTCTACGGCACCGGAAAGATGTCCAGCGCCATCGAGATTCCCGAAGTCGGTGTGGATTTCTATCTCCCGAAGGATGTGCCTCACGGAGAGATCCGTATGCAGCGCTACTGGTCCGAGCTTACCCAGGCCTGGAGAACCTGCTATGTGTATGTGCCCTATGAATATGAACAGAAGCCCGACAAACGCTATCCGGTGCTCTATATCTACCACGGAGCAGGCGAGGATGAGACAGGCTGGCCGATCCAGGGTAAAATGGACAACATTATGGACAACCTCATTGCAGCAAAGCAAGCCGTTCCGATGCTGATCGTCTCTGACAGGGGCGAAGCCCGCATCCCCGGCGCAAGCATGGCAGGCGGCCCGAGGGGTATGTTCAATTTCGACAATGTGGACAAGCTGGCAACGGAGGAGCTGATACCTATGATCGATTCCAAGTACCGCACGCTCACCGACCGTGACCACCGCGCCATCACAGGACTGTCTATGGGTGGCTTCATAGCCTGGAGCGTGGGCCTCAACCATCCCGAGCTTTTCGCATACGTGGGTGGCTTCAGCGGCAGCGGAATGGCGCAGAATCCTGATGCATACCCCGCAAGCCTCAACGATCAGTACAAGCTCCTGTTCATCAGCACGGGAAGTGAAGAGTCGCCTCAGATGTACTCTACCGTCACTAATTTCCGCGATGTGCTGGAGAAGAACGGAGTAAAGCATATCTACTACGAATCTCCGGGCGTCGGCCACGAGTGGCTAAACTGGCGCCGAAGCCTCAAGGAGTTCGCGCCCAGACTGTTCAAATAGCCTTCCGGGAATATGCGATGCCTGAGGTCTTTCCTGCTGCCGGCCGTTGCGGCCGTGCTCCTGCTGCCGCTTTCCTGTGCCGAAAGGGATTTCAAGGTCAGGGGAGACAGCGTCACCGTGCGTCTTTCCGAGCCTGAGCCCGGCGGACCTTCACGGATACGCCTGCAGGTGATGGGGGAGAAGATAATCCGCGTCAGCGCTACCCCCGACAAGGCGTTTCACGACCGCAGGAGCCTGGTGGCCCTTCCCGCTGACGGAAAGGTGCCGTTCTCGGTGTCCTCTTCCGACGGAGTAGTCACTGTAGCCACTTCGGGCGTAAAGGTGGCTGTGGATGTCGCCACCGGCAAGCTTTCATTCCGGGATGCAGAAGGCCGGGAACTCCTCTCGTCCGGAGAAGGCGGAAGCATAAGCTTCGTTCCGGCAGAAGCGGAGGGCAAGAAGGCATATTCCACCAGGGTGGTGTTCGATTCTCCGGAAAGGGAGGCCTTCTACGGCCTCGGCCAGCAGCAGAGCGGCGAGTTGAACCACAAAGGCCTCAACGAAGAACTGTATCAGTACAACACCAAGATAAGCATTCCTTTCGTCGTCTCGTCCAGAGGCTATGGCCTGCTGTTCGACGCCTACTCGCTGAGCCGCTGGGGCAATCCTGAGCCTTACAGGCAGCTGGGCGAAGTGTTCAAGCTATATGACGCCGACGGCAGGGAAGGGGCGTTGACAGGCACCTACCGCACAGCCGACGGGAAGACTCTGGTGCAGCGCGAAGACTCGCTGTACTATGAAAACGAGAGGGTGATAGCCAATCTGCCCGCCCTCAGACTGAAAGGGGCCGTCGTCACGTACGAAGGCCAGCTCGAGGCTCCGGTGGCGGGAGACTACTATTTCACCCAGTATTATGCAGGTTTCCAGTCCACTTACATTGACGGCCGGCAGGTGATGCCCCGCCGCTGGCGTCCCGCCTGGAACCCCAACAGCTACCGCTACTGCGTCCATCTGGAAGCCGGAGAGCGCGTGCCTTTCAAGGTCAGCTGGGAACCCGACGGTGATGTGTCATATCTCAGCGTGAAGGTGGCGCAGCCACGTTCCGAAGCCGAGCAGTCGCAGCTGAGCTTCTGGTCGGAATTCGAGCCGCAGGCCGATTTCTACTTTATGGCAGGGGCGGACTATGACGAAGTCATCAGCGGCTACCGCACGCTGACCGGCAAGGCATCCCTATTCCCCAAATGGTCGTTCGGCTTCTGGCAGAGCAGGGAGCGCTATTCCACCCAGGACGAACTTGTCAGCACCCTCGCCGAGATGCGGAGCCGCGGCATTCCCGTGGACAATATAGTGCAAGACTGGCAGTACTGGGCAGCGGACCAGTGGGGCAGCCACGAGTTCGAGCCGTCGCGCTATCCGGACCCCGAAAAGATGATGGACGACGTGCACGCCCTGCACGGCCGGTTTATGATAAGCGTCTGGCCCAAGTTCTACACCAACACAGAGCACTACAAGGAGCTGAAGGCCGCAGGTTATGCCTACACCCACGCCGAGGACACCGCACTGGTGGACTGGCTGGGACACGAACAGTCCTTCTATGACGCCTATGCCGAGGGTGGCCGCAAGATGTTCTGGAGGCAGATGGACGAATCGCTCTACAGCCGCTACGGACAGAAGATCGACGCCTGGTGGATGGACGCTTCCGAGCCGAACCTGCGGGACTGCCTGCCGATGGACTATCTCAAGTGGCTTCTTACGCCAACGGCTCTCGGGCCTTCCACCGAATATTTCAACGCCTATTCGCTCGTGAATGCCGATGCCATATACACCGGCCAGCGCAGCGTCAACCCCGATACCCGCGTATTCCTTCTCACCCGCAACGGCTTTGCAGGACTGCAGCGCTATTCCACCGCTTCCTGGAGCGGCGACATCGGCACTACCTGGGAGGATATGCGTATGCAGATGGCCGCCGGCCTGAACTATTCGATGTCCGGTCTTCCGATGTGGGGCATGGACATCGGCGGTTTCTCGGTCACCGACAGGTTCAATGCTGCCGTGAGGGCTTACCTCAGGGATGGCAGCCAGAGCGAGGCTCTCGACGAGTGGAGGGAGCTGCAGACCCGCTGGCATCAGTTCGGAGCCTTCGTGCCTCTGTTCCGCGCCCACGGCCAGTGGCCCAGACGCGAGTTGTGGAACATCGCTCCCGAGGGCAGCGAGACCTATGAGTCTATTCTGTGGTATATGCAGCTGCGCTACCGCCTGATGCCGTATATCTACTCGCTTGCCGGAGCCGTGCATTTCGAGGACTACACCATTTTGCGCGGCCTGCCGATGGATTTTCCAGGAGACCCTGAGGTGCGCGACCTTTCAGACCAGTGGATGTTCGGACCTGCCTTCATGCCCTGTCCTGTGTATGAATACAAGGCCCGCACCCGCAGCGTATACTTCCCGATGGGAGGATGGTACGACTTCTACACCGGCTCCTTTATGGTAGGAGGAAAGCGCTTCACTATGGCGGCCCCTTATTCCCGGATGCCCCTGTACGTGCGCGAAGGCTCCATCGTGCCCATCGGTCCTGCAATGCAGTGGTCCGACGAGAAACCTGCCGACGACATACTGCTTGCGGTATATGCCGGAGCGGACGGCAGCTTCACGCTATACGAGGACGAGAATGTGAACTACAACTATGAGAAAGGATGCTGGTCGAAGATTCCCCTTTCGTGGGACAATTCTTCGCGCACTCTCACCATCGGTCCCCGTGAAGGCGAGTTCGACGGAATGCTACGCACTCGCAAGTTCCGTGTCGTAGTCTGCGACCGGGAGCACCCGTTCGCCTACGATCCCGATGCCGAAGGCACGGCAGTGCAGTATGACGGTGCTTTAGTTTCCGTTCGTTTTGACCGCTAGAAAATTATTTTGCACTAATTCTAAAAATATCTATCTTTGCAGTCCCTTATGGGAAGGAGAGTTGGCCGAGTGGTTGATGGCGGCAGTCTTGAAAACTGTTGATCCGAAAGGGTTCGGGGGTTCGAATCCCTCACTCTCCGCAAAGCG
>JAGCFF010000168.1 GCA_017650285.1 Bacteroidales bacterium | reverse complement strand
GGCGGTGGAAGAAGAGCTCCTTGCGCTGCTGCTGGCCCGTGAGTTCCAACTGCCTGAGCATCGCGCTGCCGTCGACCCTGATGCCCATAGACGAAAGTTCCATCGCAGTGTCGAGCACCGGATACCATAGCATAATGTCGCCGTTGAGGCCTGCAAGGCCCGTGGCAGGATCGACAGTCGACCAGTCGTCGTAGTCAGGCGCCCTGAGGTCGTGGGGCTTGCCGTCGCCCAGTTCGCCGCCGATGCCGATGATGAACACGGCGCCGTACTTCTTCGTGATGAGGTTCTCGCGCTCCTTCGGACTCTTGTCAGGGTAGAGGCGGCGCAGCTCCTCCGAGTGGATGAAGGTGATCTCCCTGGGGAGGATGGGCCTGATGGCCGGGAATCGCTCGCACACCATATATTCGGTCTGCAGCACGGCGTTGTAGATGCGGGTCACCACCTGCTTCAGGAAGTCGACGCTGCGGTCCTCCGGACGGATGACAGCCTCCCAGTCCCACTGGTCCACGTACATAGAGTGGAGGTTGTCGAGCTCCTCGTCGGCGCGGATGGCGTTCATATCGGTGTAGATGCCGAAGCCCGGGGCCACTGCATAGTCGGCCAGGGTCATCCTTTTCCACTTGGCGAGGGAGTGCACGATTTCAGCCTTGGCGTCTCCCATATCCCTGATGGCGAAACGGACGGGCCTCTCGGTGCCCGAAAGGTCGTCGTTGATGCCGGTGCCGCTGAGCACGAAAAGAGGGGCGGTGACGCGGCGGAGCCTCAGTGCAGAGGCCAGGGACTGCTGAAAGAAATCCTTGATGAACTTGATGCCCAGCTCGGTCTGGCTGGGATCCATCAGTGCGCTGTAGTTTGCGGGGATGGTGAGTTTGCTCATTGCTGAAATCCTTTTGTCCCCCAAAAGTAGTCTTTTTGAATCAATAATGATAACTTTGTGGCCTCAAACTGACAATATGAACGCGCAGACCATCCGACAGATACTCTCCAAGAGGATAATGCTGCTCGACGGCGGACTGGGAACACAGCTGCAGCTGGCGGGCGTAACAGGCTGCCCCGACCTTGCCTGCCTCGACCGCCCCGAAGTGGTCAGGGAGATACACGAACGTTACCTCGAAGCCGGCTCGGACTTCATCGAAACCGATTCTTTCAGCGCCAATGCCATCAGCCTCGAAGGCTACGGCAGGGCGGACGATGCATATCAGATATCCCTCGCAGCAGCCAGGATAGCCCGCGAAGCGGCGGACAAATATACCGCTGCCACTCCGGACCGTCCCCGTTTCGTGGTCGGCTCGATGGGCCCCACTTCCAAGAGCGCGACGCTCGCTCCGCTGATGGACGATCCCGTCACTCCCGAGGACTTCGAGAATGCCTACTACGACCAGGCACGCGGCCTTGTGGACGGAGGCGCCGACGTGCTGATGCTGGAGACTATGGTCGACGCACTCAACATACGCTGCGGCCTGAACGCCATTAAGAGACTGTCCGAAGAGAGAGGGGAGAGCATACCCGTGATGGTGTCTGCATCGCTCACCGATTCGTTCGGAAGGCTGCTGTCGGGAGAGAGCCTCGAGGATCTCTGGGCCCAGGTAAAGGACGACGGCCTGCTGTCGTTCGGACTCAACTGCTCTATGGGCGCCGAACTGCTGATGCCCTTCGTTGAGAAGATTGCGGCCCTGACCGACATCGCGGTGAGCGTGCATCCCAACGCAGGCCTGCCCAACGCCGCCGGCGGCTACGACGAGACGCCGGAGATGTTCGCCTCCCATATGAAGGCGATGGCCGAGGCCGGTCTGGTGAATGTGATGGGCGGATGCTGCGGCACCACTCCCGAGCATATCAGGCTGCTAAGCGCCGCCGTCGCAGGCATCGCTCCGCGCGCCCTGTAGCTACTGCGGCAGAGTGCCGTGGGTGTAGTAGTTGTAGCCCTTGACCACTCCGGCGACGATGGCCTTCCATCTGATGGCTATCAGGACTATCAGGACGAGACCGAACCAGATCATTCCCTTGGTCGTGTCGCTCTGCTTGCTGTACCAGTCTTTGATTTTCTTGAACATCGTCAGTCGTCATTGTCGATGGAGATGCGCGCATTGAGGGCGTTCATCGAGCGGCTGTCGCCTATCAGGGGATTGATCTCCACCGACAGGATGCAGGGCGCCGCGTCGCAGAGTGCGCTCACTCTCCTTATGTTTTCTGCAAATATGAATTTGTTCACGCCTGTGTCGAGGCCTTCCACCATCTCCGACGCTATCTGAGGAGTGATCGGGCTTTCCCGCTTCACGGGTGAGGATTTGCCGCAGAGTCCGCAGGAGATCTCGTAGCAGCCCTGGTATTTGCGGGTGGCGTAGATGTATACTTCCTCGCCTTCAAGCATAGGCTCTATGCTGACTGCCGTGACCCCTTCGATGTTCATTATGCGGTCGAATTCGATTTTCAGCGTGCCTATGTCGGAAACGTTGAGTGCGATGGCTCCGAGGGCCTGCTTGTCGCCGTCGATGACGGCTTTCATCGCCACGGGGCCTCCGATGGCTATCCTGGCGTAGAGGGCCTCGTCCATCGTGTAGGCCCTGAACTGCCTTGCCTGTGTTATTCCGATTGCATCGAGGAGGACCTTGGATGCGATCTGAGAGAGAAAGCCGCGGTTGGCTATCTGCACCACGTCGTTGATCATCCGTTTGTCAACCGGAGGATAATGGGGATTGATATTTGATTCTGCCATGGTCTAGGTTCTGTATCTCTCAAATTTAATAAAAATTCGTACATTTGGCAAACTAAAACCTCGCTATGGAAGAAACTCTGCTGCAACCCGGCAAGGCTGCCGAATACATCCGTTCCGTCACCGGCGGAGCGGAGTTCTCCGTGGGCATCATCCTCGGAACCGGCCTCGGAAGCCTGGCTGAGAAGATAGAGGACCGCAAGGTCATTCCGTACGGCGACATCCCCGGATTTGCTCCCTGCACGGCCGACGGCCACAAGGGCAACTTCATCACCGGCCGTCTAGGCGGAAAGGCCGTCTGCGCGATGCAGGGCCGCTTCCACTGCTACGAAGGCTATGACGTCCGCCAGGTGACCCTGCCCGTGAGGGTGATGCGTCTGCTCGGCGTGGAACATCTCTTCGTGAGCAACGCCTCCGGCGGCATAAACAGCTCGTTCAGGGTGGGCGACATAATGGTCATCACCGACCATATCAATATGCTTCCCAACCCCCTGGTCGGCCCTAACGCCTCCGACTTCGGCCCGCGCTTCCCCGATATGCTCTACGCGTACGATCCCGGGCTTGTGGGGAAGGCTTTCGAGGTGGCCCGCGAGTGCGGTATAGAGCTCCGCAGGGGAGTCTATCTCGCCACTTCCGGACCGTCCTACGAGACGCAGGCCGAGTATGACTGGTTCAAGCGGATGGGCGCCGACGCCGTTGGTATGTCGACGACTCCGGAGGTCATAGCGGCCAGGCACGCAGGTATGTCGGTGTTCGGAGTGTCGGTGGTGTCGAGCAATCCCCACGACACTGCCGAGGAGTATTACATCGATGGAGACGAGGTTATAAAGGCAGCCGAAGAGGCCGCCGGCAAACTGACTGTTTTATTCATAAGGCTGATAGAATCTCTCTGATGAAAAGCTTTTTTGAGAACGATGCCGTAGAGCTTACACCTGACGGAAAGGAACTGATCATACTCGACCAGACACTGCTGCCGAATCAGGAGAAATACATCCATATCACAACTGCCGAGCAGCTCTTCTACGCAATCACCCTGCTCAAGGTGCGCGGCTCGCATGCGATCGGCATATCCGCCGCCCTCGGACTGGCGATGTGCATGAACCGCTTCGAGACCAACGACCTGAGGGTGCTGGAGAAGGAGTTCCTGCGCGTGAAGAAGTACCTGGCGATAAGCCGTCCTTCGGCGGTCGACCTTTTCACCGACCTGAACCGTATGGAAAGCTGCTTCTACGAGCAGATGAGCGCTGCCGAGGCAAGCGGCGAGGCGATAGACCGCATCAAGGAGCGCCTGACCGCGGAGGCCAGGAACATCAAGCTCGAGAAGATCCGCACCTGCCTTGCAATAGCGGAGTACGGCTTCGGCCTGATGAAGCCCGGCGCCTGCATAATGACCTACTGCAATGCCGGCCACCTGGCAGTGTCGCGCTACGGCACGGCCCTCGGCCCGATATTTCTCGCCCAGGAGAACGGCTATATGCCCAAGGTATATGTCTGCGAGACGAGGCCCCTGCTGCAGGGTGCCAGGCTTACCGCCTACGAACTGGGCAAGGCCGGCGTCGACGCCACTCTCATCTGCGACAATATGGCTTCGATAGTGATGAGCCGCAAGAAGGTGGATATGATCTTCGTGGGCGCCGACACCGTCGCTGCCAACGGCGACGTGGTGAACAAGGTCGGCACCAGCGGCCTTGCTATACTCGCACAGCATTACGGAGTTCCGTTCTATGTGCTCTGCCCTTCGCAGACCATCGATATGGGCCGCCCCACCGGATATGACGTGAAGATAGAGGAGAGGCCCGGCTACGAGGTGACGGAAATGTACTTCGAGAAGCCGTCGGCTCCCATCGGGACGAAAGTCTACAATCCCGCATTCGACGTCACTCCGGCTTCGATGATAACCGGAATCATTACTGAAAACGGCATCTCGAAATGACCCGGTTCGTCAGTCTATCGAGCGGCAGCAACGGCAATTGCTATTACATAGGCAATGACGACGTCTCTTTCCTCATCGACGTGGGGATAGGGGGCAGGACCATACGCAAGCGGCTCGCCCAGCTGGGAATCGACGTCAGCACCGTGGACTTCGTGCTCGTGTCGCACGACCACGTGGACCACATCAGATACCTGGGCTCGTTCACCGAGCATTACCATAAGCCCCTGTTCGCCACGAAGGAGCTTCACCGCGCTCTGGACAGCCACTTCTGCACCCGCGGCCGTCTCTACGGCTGCGTCAAGGAGATAGAGGCCGGAGTCACCACCGAGTGCCTCGGGGTCAAGTTCACTCCGTTCAGGGTGCCCCACGACGCCCACGACACCGTCGGCTACTACATCGACTTCTTCGGCACAACCTTCACCTTCATCACCGACGTGGGGGCTGTCACCGACGAAGTTGTGGACTACTGCAGCAAGGCGGCGCACCTGATTGTCGAGAGCAACTACGACAGGGATATGCTTCTGAACGGTCCCTATCCGCCGGAGCTGCAGAGACGCATTATGAACGGACACGGACATCTCTCCAACGGCCAGACCGCCGAGCTGCTGCGCAAGGTGGCCGGCAAGGACGTGCAGTCGGTGTTCCTCTGCCACCTCAGCGAGAACAACAACACCCCCGAGCTGGCCCTGCAAAGCGCTTCCGCAGCCCTGCAGGAAGCCGGCGCGACACATATACTGCTGAAAGCCCTGCCCCGCAGGACTTGTTCTGAACTTTTTGAATTCGAATTATGACAGACCTCAGAGACATAAGAGCATTTGCATTCGACGTGGACGGCGTCTTCACCGACGGCAGCGTCGTGGCTATGGACAACGGCGACCTGCTGCGCATCTTCAACGCGAAGGATTCCTTCTCGGTGCGCACTGCGGTGATGAACGGCTTCCCGGTCGCAATCATCACGGGCGGCTGCTCGGAGAGCATCATCAGCCGCTTCAACTCCCTCGGCATACCTTCTTCCGACATCTACCAGATGTCCAAGAACAAGCTGCCCGACCTGCTGCATTTCTGCGAGCGCCACAATCTCGACATCAGCCAGGTGGTCTTCGGAGGGGACGATGTCCCGGACGTGGAGGCCATCAAGGCCGCGGGCCTCGGCATCTGCCCGAAGGATGCCTGCGTGGAGTGCCTGGAAGCTGCTGACGTCATCTCCGAATGCTGCGGCGGCCACAGGTTCGTGAGGGATATAGTCGAGAGGACTCTGCGCGCGCAGGACAAGTGGATCTTCGACCCCGAGCAGCCCTGGGGCTTCTCCTACAGGGACGAGGTCAATTCAGCACAATTCAAGTCGGGACGCCATGTTGAATAGTCACAGGATAACGCTGGCTTCGGCTTCTCCCCGGCGCAGGGACCTGCTCGCCGGACTTGACCTCGACTTTACCGTGGAGCCGGCCAAAGACGAGAAGGAAGCCTATACCGCCGACACTCCCTGGCAGGAGGTTCCGGAATTCCTGGCCCGCCACAAGAGCGAGTCGTTCCACCGCGAACTCGAGCCGGGTGAGATTCTTGTTACAGCCGACACCCTGGTGTTCCTGCCCGACGGCGACGGAATGAAGATACTGGGCAAGCCGGCCGACAGGGAAGAGGCCCTGACCATGCT
>JAGCFF010000167.1 GCA_017650285.1 Bacteroidales bacterium | reverse complement strand
GCCGCGTAGTCGCTGGTCTCTTCCTTCATATGCCAGAAGTCGCCCATACACTTGACGCCTTCGCTGGCGGCGTCGCGGCAGATGGCGGCTGCGTCTGACACCAGCCTCATATAGAACGCCTCTCCTCTGTTCAGCGGCTCGAGGATCACTGCAGTGCCTTTCTTGAGGGCATACTCGCCCAGCTCGTGCAGCTGCTCGCAGAGATAATCCCTGGTCTCGAGAGTGTGGGGCTTGCAGGGCCTCTGGTGGTTGAAGGCTGGCACCATAATCACTCCGGTGGAGCCTATCTGTCCGGCGGCGTCGACTATCTCGCGCATCGAGCTGTCGAAGTCAGCCTTCACCGCCGGGTCCTCGGCCAGTATGAAGCCGCGGAAGCCTGCGCAGATGGCGGACACCTTGAGGTTGCGGCCTTCAAGCGCCTTTGCTATCTGGTCGTAATTCTTCACCAGCTCCTGGCCGCCGGGCTCGTAGCCCACCACTCCAAGGCTCTCCATATAGTCGAACTTCTCGGCATAGCTCTCGCCCACGGCGATTCCGGTCTGGAACGATATGTTCAGCTTGACGTTTGACTTCTTCTGCTTCGGGGCGCAGGATGTCAGTATGCTTGCGGGACCTGCCGCAAGTGCGAGCGCAGCCGCGGAGGCTGCTGACGTCTTGAGGAAATCTCTTCTGTCCATATCCCGTTATTTAGCTTCGCCCGGCACCGGGACGGTGAATTTCTTGAGGTCGAGCGGACCTATCTTGAGGCTGTCCATATCGGCCGGCAGATAGTCCTGGTCCATAGCGCTCATCTCGTCCCAGGTCACGGTCTTTCCGGTGTATGCTGCCTCGCGGCCCATAATGCCGGCGAGTGTCGACATACCGCACTGGGTGGCTTCGTCGAGCATCTCGCCCTTGCGGATGTGGTTCACCCAGTCGACGTGCTCGAGGGTGTAGGGGTCGTGCTGCTTGAACTGAGCCTTGGCGGCCTCTTCGTCGAACTTCCAGATCACGTTGCCCTGGAGGTCCTTGATGGCGTGCTCGACGCTGTTCCACGAGCCTTTCGTTCCCTGCACATATTCGCTGACATTGCCCGAGCAGCCGTCGATCTGGCGGCAGAACGAGTGCATATGTATTCCGTTCTCGAACTCGAAGTCGATGCTGAAGTTGTCATACTGGTCGCCTGTGATGCGGCGCTGGCGTGAGCCGACACCCGTAGCCTTCACGGGATGGATGCCGCCGGCCATCCAGAGGAACACGTCGATGTTGTGCACGTGCTGCTCCACGATGTGGTCGCCCGAGAGCCATTTCCAGTTCACCCAGTCGCGGATGTTCCACTCCATATCGCTCCAGCCTTTCTGGCGCTCGCGGTACCAGAGCATACCCTGGTTCCAGTAGACGTTGCCGCCGGTGATCTCGCCGATGTAGCCCTGCTGTATCTTCTCGAACGCCTCCACATAGGGACGCTGGTGGTGGCGCTGGGTTCCGGTCACTACTGCAAGGCCCTTGGCCTGGGCCTGCTTTGCGGTGGCCATTATCACGCGGTAGCCTTTCGCATCCACTGCGATGGGTTTCTCGAGGAAGCTGTGCACTCCCTTTGAAACTGCGTACTGGAAATGATAGGGACGGAACACGGGCGGAGTGGCGACTACCACCATATCCACACCCGAGTCGATCACCTTCTTGTAGGCGTCGAAACCCACGAAGCAGTTTTCGGCGGTCAAGGCCTGGCCCTTCTCCTGCATCTTCTTGAGGAATGCGTCGGTCTTGTCCTTGAAGGTGTCGCCTGCTGCGGTGACCTTTATGCCGTCGGCTGCTGCCAGCAGATTGTCTATGGCGCCGGTGCCGCGGCCTCCGCAGCCTATCAGGCCGACCTTCAGCTCACGGCCGTCGATGGCCTTGTCGGGCAGTTCAGGGATGTAGTATTCGCCGGGCTGCTGCAGGGGGACGAGCTTGTTGCCATCCTTTTCCTTGCAGGATGAAAGCAGCGGGGTCGAGGCCACTATCGCCGCACCGCCGATAGCGGCGCTGCAACCGAAAAATTCTCTTCTTGAAAGTTTCTTCATAGCTGTAGTTATTTATTGTTTCGTCATTTCAATTCGTCAGGCACTTCGCACACCACGCGGAATCCTATGCCCTTTATGTCGGAGTACCACCAGATGCTCTTGGGGTTCTGGGGGTCTGTGCGCAGCCAGTCGTCGTGGTGGGTGCTGGCCCTGGCCGCACAGCGCAGGCTGGCCGCATCCGAGGCGTAGCTTCCGCCGCGCACCACATATTCGCTGCCGCTCTCGGGTCCTGTCGGATCCACCGCACCGTCCTGCAGCCTGCCGTAGGCATCCTCGGCGTAGTAGTCCGAGCAGTACTCCATCACGTTGCCCAGCATATTCTTCAGGCCGAAGGGGTTGGCGGCCACACGTGAGGGCTCCTGGGTGCGGTTGCCGCTGTTGGCCGCGTATATCACGTTACGCGCTATGCCAGCAGTGTCGGCCTTGAACACCGACTTCAGGAAGCCTTCCGATGAGAACTTCTTCGGGCTGCCGGGGAACAAGTAGGGGTCGCTGCTGCCTCCGCGGGCTGCGTATTCCCACTCGGCCTCGGTGGGCAGGCGGTACTTGCGCCCGGTCTT
>JAGCFF010000166.1 GCA_017650285.1 Bacteroidales bacterium | reverse complement strand
TTTCCGGCTTCGGCCAGGCGCACTGCGTCCGCGGCGATCTCCTTGAGGCCGATGCCGCCGACGGTAGAGACTTCAGTGCCGAAGTAGGTGCGCAGAAGCGACTCTCCGAGTCCTATGCTTTCGAATATCTTGGCACCGCGGTACGAGCGGATGGTGGATATTCCCATCTTCGACATAATCTTGTAGAGACCCTTGCACACTGCCTTGATGTAGTTGTGCTCGGCGGTCGGGTAATCCTCCTGGATAACGTGCTTCTTCACCAGGTCGTCCAGCACCGCGAAGGTCATATACGGGTTGATGGCCGAAGCTCCGTAGCCCAGAAGCAGGGCCGCGTGCATCACTTCGCGTATCTCGCCGCTCTCCACGATAAGCGCGGTCTGCACCCTCTTGCCCGCGGCGATCAGATAGTGGTGGACTGCCGAAACGGCCAGCAGGCTCGGTATCGCAGCCCTGCCCGGAGCGATGTCGCGGTCGGTGAGGATTATGTAGTTGATGCCTTCGTCCACGCTGCTGGCAGCCTGGCGGCAGAGCTCGTCAAGAGCGTCCCGCAGTCCGGCCTCGCCGCGCGCGGCTTCGAAAGACATATTCAGTTTCTCTGTGTAGAATCCCTTGTAGCGGATGTTGCAGAGTATGTCCAGCTGGGTGTTGTTGAGTATGGGATGAGGCAGGCGCACCATCTTGCAGTTGCTTGCGTCCGGCGTCAGGATGCCGTTGCCCACACAGCCGATGTATTCCGTCAGCGACATCACCAGTTCCTCGCGGATGGGGTCGATGGCAGGGTTGGTGACCTGCGCGAACTGCTGGCGGAAATAGTTGAAGAATATCTGCGGGCGGTCGGAGATTACGGCCAGCGGGGTGTCGTTGCCCATCGAGGCCACCGGCTCCGAACCGTTGACAGCCATAGGTATCAGGGTCTTGTCGATGTCCTCCTGTGCGAAGCCGAACGAGATCAGCTTGCCGGCATAGCCTTCCACGGAGTTCTCGACCTTGCGGCCGCTCTTGAGATTCTCGAGCTGGATGCGGTTGTCCGCCAGCCAGGCCTTGTAGGGATGCTCGGCCGCGAGCTGTTCCTTCAGTTCGCCGTCGTAATATACCTTGCCGGAACCAGTGTCCACGAGCAGTATCTTGCCGGGTTCGAGCCTGCCTTTCTGCTTTATCTCGGCAGGGTCGAGGTCCAGCACTCCCACTTCCGAAGCCACCACCATATCTCCGCCTGAAGTGATCAGGTAGCGCGCCGGACGCAGGCCGTTGCGGTCGAGCATGCCTCCGACATAGCGTCCGTCGGAGAACAGCAGGGCGGCGGGGCCGTCCCAGGGCTCCATCAGGATGGAGTGGTACTCATAGAAGGCCTTGAGGTCTTCGCTGATGGGGTTCTTGTCGTTGAACGACTCGGGCACGAGCAGCGCCATCGCGTGCGGCAGCGAAAGTCCCGACATCACGAAGAACTCCAGGGCGTTGTCGAGCGATGCGGAGTCGCTCATATCGGGCTGGATGATGGGACGCAGCTGGCTGATGTCGCCGAGCAAGCCTGTGTTCAGGACGCTCTCGCGGGCCTTCATCCAGTTGCGGTTGCCTCGGATGGTGTTTATCTCGCCGTTGTGGCAGAGGAAACGGAAAGGCTGCGCAAGAGGCCAGGCCGGGAATGTGTTGGTCGAGAACCTCGAGTGCACCAACGCGAGGCTGGATGTGAAATAGGTATCTGTAAGGTCGGGATAGTAGTCCCGCAGCTGCATGCTGGTGAGCATTCCCTTGTAGACGATGCTCCTGCTCGACAGCGACACCACATAGAAATCCTTGTCGGCTATGCGGCGCTCCAGCTTCTTGCGGATGACATAGAGCCTGCGCTCGAAGTCCTGCAGCTCGTCGGCCCTGATGCCTGTGATGAATACCTGCTTTATGGCCGGCTCAGTCTCACGGGCGGTCTCTCCGAGGCAGTCCGAATTTACAGGAACGTCCCTGACTCGCATCAGGGACAGTCCTTCGGCCTCGACTACGTCGATTATCGTTTCCAGTATTGCGTTCTGCCGCTGCTCATCCTTGGGCATGAACACCAGGCCGGTGCCGTAATGCCCTTTCTCGGGAACCGGAATTCCGTTGAGCAGTATGAACTCGTGCGGTATCTGAACCAGGATGCCGGCTCCGTCACCGGTCTTTCCGTCGGCGCCTTCCGCTCCGCGGTGACGCATATTCTCGAGGACTTTAAGCGCAGACTCGACCAGTGCGTGGGACTTGTCGCCGTGGATGTTGGCGACCATTCCTATTCCACAGGCATCGTGCTCGTAGCTGCTGTCATAAAGTCCTCCCTGCTGATGATATTCTTTCATTTATTACTTCTTAGCAAACAAACAACAACTCACGATACTTGGGCAGCGGCCACAGTTTGTCGTCGACAATCTCCTCGAGTTTGTCGATATCGTGACGTATCTCCTCCATCTTGGGAACGACGGTCTCGTAGTAGGCCATCGCCTTGTCGAATTCGTTCTCTAGCACGTTGGCGACCTTGCGGGCTTCCACCAGCTGGTTCACTCCCACCTCGATGGCCTTCACGTGTTTTGCGATCTTCTTGATGAGGTCGATGTTTGTCGCTGCAAGCTCGTCGGCCTCGTCGCCGAGTATGCCTTTCATCTTGTATACGTTGTCGATGAGTTCGCTCTGATAAGAAGTGGCCACGGGAATAATGTGGTTGATGGCCATATCTCCGAATATCCTGGCTTCGATCTGTATCTTCTTGGTGTACATCTCCCACTTGATCTCGGTGCGGGCGGCAAGTTCCGCCTTGTTCATCACACCCGTGGTCTCGAACAGCTTGACGCTGTCGTTGCAGGTGTAGTGCTTGAAGATCTCGGGAGGACAGGTTTCGCAGTCCAGGCCCCTGCGGGCAGCCTCGGCCTTCCATTCGTCCGAATAGCCGTTGCCGTCGAAGCGCACGGGCTTGCTGTATTTGATGAGCTTCTGCAGTTCCTTGATGATGGCTTCCCTGGTGTCCATACCGCCGGCTACCATCTTGTCCACAGCAGCCTTGAAGTCGATCAGCTGCTCTGCTACCGCCGTGTTGAGGGCGATCATCGCGCTGGCACAGTTGGCCTCGGAACCGACGGCGCGGAACTCGAAGCGGTTGCCGGTGAAGGCGAAGGGCGAAGTACGGTTGCGGTCGGTGTTGTCGATCAGCAGCTCGGGGATCTGCGGCATATCGAGCATCTTCTTGCCGGTCTTGCCTGCGATCTTGAACAGATCGTCGCTCGACGATTTCTCGAGAGAGTCGAGCAGGCTTGAAAGCTGCTTGCCGAGGAAGCTCGATATGATTGCGGGCGGAGCCTCGTTTGCGCCGAGCCTGTGGGCGTTGGTCGCACTCATAATGGAGGCCTTGAGCAGGGCGTTGTGACGGTATACCGCAGTAAGGGTGTTGACCACGAAGGTCACGAACATCAGGTTGTCGGTCGGAGTCTTGCCGGGAGACATCAGACGGTGTCCGTTGTCGGTGCCGAGCGACCAGTTGTTGTGCTTGCCGGAACCGTTGACTCCCTCGAAGGGTTTCTCGTGCAGCAGGCAGCGGAATCCGTGCTTGCGGGCCAGCTTGCGCATCAGCGTCATCACCAGCATATTGTGGTCGCACGACAGGTTGGTTTCCTCGAATATCGGGGCCAGCTCATACTGGTTGGGAGCCACCTCGTTGTGACGGGTCTTGGTGGGGATGCCGAGCTTCATCGCTTCGATCTCAAGTTCCTTCATAAAGGCCTGTACCCTCTCCGGAATGGCACCGAAATAGTGGTCGTCCAGCTGCTGGTTCTTGGCAGAGTTGTGGCCCATCAGGGTGCGGCCGCTCATCAGCAGGTCGGGACGTGCGGCATACAGTCCTTCGTCGACCAGGAAATACTCCTGCTCCCAGCCGAGATATGAGAATACCTTCTTCACCGCGGGGTCGAAATAGTGGCATACGTCCACGGCTGCCTTGTCCACTGCGTGCAGGGCCTTCAGCAGGGGTGCCTTATAGTCCAGGGCCTCTCCGGTGTATGATATGAAGATCGTAGGGATACAGAGGGTGTCGTCCATCACGAATGCGGGCGATGTCGGGTCCCAGGCAGAATAGCCTCTGGCCTCGAAAGTGGCGCGGATACCGCCGCTCGGGAAGGAGCTGGCATCCGGCTCCTGCTGAGCAAGGAGCTTGCCTTCGAACTCTTCGAGGACTCCGCCCTTGCCGTTATGCTCGATGAAAGCGTCGTGCTTCTCTGCAGTAGTGTCGGTCAGGGGGTGGAACCAGTGGGTATAGTGGGTAGCGCCCATATCCATAGCCCATTTCTTCATTCCTTCAGCGACCTTGTCGGCCAGCGCCCTGTCCATCACGGCACCGTTCTCCATAACGTTCACCATCTGAGCGTATACGTCAGAAGGCAGATACTTGAACATTTTCTCTTTGTTGAATACGTACTTTCCGAAGTACTCGTCAGGCCGTGCATCCGGCAGTTTCACTTCCAGGGGGTGTTTCTTGAAGGCCTCGCCCAGAACATCAAATCTCAAATAAGACATAGTGGTATATTTTAGATTGTTTATATAATCAGTTTTTCGATCCTCGCGGCAGCCTCGACATACGACTCGCGGCGGCCGAAAGCGGTAAATCTCACGAAACCCTCGCCTGAGGGGCCGAAGCCCGCACCGGGGGTGCAGATCAGATGGGCCTGGCGGAGCAGCAGGTCGAAAAAGTCCCACGAAGGCATTCCGCCCGGAGTCTTCACCCAGAGGTAGGGAGCGTCCGTGCCTCCGAAGGCCTTGAGTCCCATCCCGTCCAGGGTTCCTTTCAGGAATGCAGCGTTTGCCAGGTAATATCCTATGGTGCTCCGAGTCTGGCGGCGGCCCTCTTCGCTGTAGATGGCCTCGGCTCCGCGCTGCGAGATGTAGCTCGCCCCGTTGAACTTGGTGCACTGGCGGCGCTTCCAGAGCTCGTTGAGCCTGACCTTGCGGCCTGCCACTTCAACTGCGAGCTCGTCGGGAATCACCGAGAATCCGCACCTCACTCCGGTGAAGCCGGCGGTCTTGGAATAGGACCTGAACTCGATGGCCACCTTCTTCGCACCGTCGATCTCATATATGCTGTGAGGAACGGCCGGGTTTGTGATGAATGCCTCGTAGGCCGCATCGAAGAGGATGAGCACATCGTTCTCGATGGCATATTCGACCCATACGGCCAGCTCGTCCTTGGTCAGCACGGTGCCCATAGGGTTGTTGGGATAGCAGAGATACACCACATCCACCTTTTCTGCGGGCAGCTGCGGCACGAAGCCGTTCTCCTCCAGGCAGGGAAGATAGGTCAGGGCGTTCCATCTGCCGCCGGTATAGTCGCCTGCACGGCCGGCCATGGCGTTCGAGTCGACATAGACAGGATAGACCGGATCGGTGACCGCCACGCGGCCGCCGCCCAGGATATCCACGATGTTTCCGGTATCGCTCTTGGCGCCGTCGCTGATAAATATCTCGTCGGGGCTTAGCTTCACTCCCCTGGGAGCGTAGTCTCCCGCAGCAATAGCCTCACGCAGGAAGCCGTAGCCCTGCTCAGGGCCGTAGCCGCGGAAAGTCTCTCCGTAGGCCAGCTCGTCGACTGCATTGTGCATCGCCTCGACTGCGGCAGGACACAGGGGCTGAGTGACGTCGCCGATGCCGAGGGAGATGATGTCGTCCTCTTCCAGCTCCTGCCGGAAGGCCCTCGCCTTTGCTGCGACCGTTGCGAACAGGTATGAACCCGGCAACTTGAGGTAATTGTCATTTATCCTTATCATCACTCAAAATCTATTGTACCGCTGTAAACCTCGACGGCGTCGCCGGTCAGCGTCACCTCCTCTCCGCTCCAGCCCACCTTCACGCTGCCGCCGTCCATGATTATCGTCTGTTCGCTGTCGAGCGCGAAACGGGAGATGGCTGCTACAGCAGTGGCGCAGGCTCCTGTGCCGCAGGCCATAGTAACTCCACTGCCCCTCTCCCATACTCTCATCCGGATGCAATCATCGCCGAGCAGCTGGGCAAACTCAATGTTTGCTGCCGCAGGAAAGCAGGCCGCGTGCTCCAGCATCATTCCTGTCACCTCCAGATTGACGGCCTCGATATCCTCAACAAATATTACGTAGTGAGGATTGCCCATAGAAACAAAGTTTCCGCGAAGTGATACGGGTATCACATCCTCCTTGCGCGGACGGAATTGAGAAGGGACTGAGAAAGAAGGTTGTCCCATATTGACGGAGATATTTCCGGTGGCATCGTCAATATGAAGAAGCTTTATGCCTGATGCTGTTTCCAAAGTGATATCGAAATCCTTTGCATAGCCCCGGCTGGCAACAAAGCTGCCGATACAGCGGGCTGCATTGCCGCACATCATGCCTTGGGAGCCGTCGGCATTGAACATATCCATACGGAAATCGGCCTTGTCGGAGGGGTTGATCAGCACTATGCCGTCCGCCCCTATCCCTTTGTGACGGTCGCACCAGAATTCAGCAACCTTCGATGCGTCGGAGCCGTGGAAATCCTGACCATATACGTAGATGTAGTCATTCCCGGCTGCGTGCATCTTGGTGAATTCTATCTTTCTCATCACTGCGTTCGGATTTCACTGCAAAGATAAGTCAT